>NZ_JBDFVF010000011.1:0-151279 GCF_040913205.1 Bacteroides sp. MSSM.1001136sp1_RTP21357st2_D2_RTP21359_211015
AAGCAGCATAGCCAAAAGAAAATATAGCAGAACTGTAAAATATAAAAGAGGTTGTGCCAACGTTTTGACACAACCTCCTCTTTATATCTTCTTACCACAAATTGATATATCACTAGCCTACGGAGAAATAATTCCATCAGCCACAACTTACAAAAGGTCATCATATATTTGTTAATCACGCATATTTTAGCTACATTCGTCGTTCAAAACTATTAAATCTACAACAATGGAATTACCTTTTGCTGAATCATGGAAAATCAAGATGGTAGAACCCATCCGGAAAAGCACACGTGAAGAGCGCGAGCAATGGATTAAAGAAGCACATTATAATGTCTTTCAACTCAAATCAGAACAGGTTTATATCGATCTCATCACCGACTCCGGCACCGGAGCGATGAGCGACCGCCAATGGGCGGGAATGATGCTAGGTGATGAAAGCTATGCCGGAGCAACCTCATTCTTCAAATTGAAAGAGATGATTACGAAACTAACAGGATTTGAATACATCATACCAACCCATCAGGGACGTGCCGCTGAAAATGTTCTTTTCTCTTATTTGGTACATGAAGGAGACATTGTGCCCGGCAACTCACATTTTGACACCACCAAAGGGCACATTGAGGGACGTCATGCCATCGCATTAGACTGCACCGTCGATGCAGCCAAACAAACCCAACTAGAAATACCGTTTAAAGGAAATGTAGACCCTGATAAATTACAGAAAGCCCTCACAGAATACGCTGAACGGATTCCTTTTATCATCGTCACCATCACCAACAATACAGCCGGAGGACAACCCGTCTCCATGCAAAACCTGTACGAAGTACGTGCCATCGCCGACAAATATGGCAAACCTGTACTTTTCGACTCTGCACGTTTTGCCGAGAATGCCTACTTCATCAAAATGCGCGAAGAAGGTTACCGAGACAAAACTATCAAAGAAATCACACGGGAAATGTTCTCTCTTGCCGATGGCATGACAATGAGCGCCAAGAAAGACGGAATCGTCAATATGGGCGGATTTATTGCCACGCGGCGTGCAGACTGGTATGAAGGTGCAAAAGGCTTCTGTGTACAATACGAAGGCTATCTTACCTACGGAGGCATGAATGGACGGGATATGAATGCCCTCGCCATCGGACTGGACGAAAACACCGAATTCGACAACCTCGAAACACGTATCAAACAAGTGGAATACCTGGCAAAGAAACTGGATGAATACGGAATCCCTTACCAACGTCCGGCCGGAGGACACGCCATCTTCATTGATGCGCCTAAAGTGCTGACACATGTTCCTCAAGAAGAATTCCCGGCGCAGACGCTAACCGTAGAGCTCTACCTGGAAGCCGGTATCCGTGGATGCGAAATCGGTTATATCCTTGCCGACCGTGATCCGGTGACCCATGAAAATCGCTTTAACGGCCTTGACCTACTTCGTCTCGCAATCCCCCGCAGAGTATATACCGACAATCACATGAATGTAATAGCTGTCGCCCTCAAAAATGTATATGAACGCAGAGAAAGCATCACTCATGGAGTACGTATCGCCTGGGAAGCTCCCTTAATGAGACACTTCACAGTTCAATTGGAAAGATTATAAACTTGGAGAATATTTGTTCGCGTAAAACAAAAGTGTTCCCCAAGTGTTTATATTATAATCGAACTTAATACGTAAAAATTATGGCAGAAGATTATAAATTAATAGACAACGAAGAAAAACATCGGTATGAATTTCAGATCGATGGCAAAATAGCTGAAATAGACTATATCAAATCAAACAATGGAGAAATATACCTTGTACATACCGAAGTACCCGCCTCATTAGGCGGCAAGGGAGTAGGCTCACAACTTGCGGAAAAAGCATTGGCAGACATCGAGCGACAAGGTCTACGTTTGGTACCGCTTTGCCCGTTTGTAGCCGGATATATTCACAAACATCCGGAATGGAAGCGAATTGTAATGCGTGGTATTCATATTAAATAAATACATATATGGGAAAAAAAATTGAATATACCAATGGTGAACTGACCATTGTGTGGCAGCCTGAATTATGTCAGCACGCCGGAATATGTGTAAAGATGCTACCCAATGTTTATCATCCCAAAGAAAGACCCTGGGTGCAGATTGAAAATGCGACAACAGAAGAATTAATTGCACAAATCGGCAAATGTCCGTCAGGAGCATTGAGCTATCGACTTAATAAAAAAGAGAAATAACCCAATAGTGAAAGACTTCGCTTGAAAGGCTTTGAATTCATAAAAATGAGATTGCTTCAAAATAAAAAAATGAGGCAGTCTCATTTTTCGTTTTAGAAAGACACTACATTCGGACAATGATAACACACCGAGAAAAGAACCTCACACATTTCCTCGTCCGTTCAATTCAATGTCCACGTCAATACAAAGTCCGGACAAATACGATAACCGACAGAATAAAGTTCTTGCTGCGCCGTAACTAACTCCTGAACCTGAAACGTCCCCTCCTCTTGAGGAATAAAATGCGTCAGCCGGAGTTTACGAAGATCAGCATCCGCATTTTCCATCCGCTTGAAAACAGCTTCCTTTGCCGACCAATGCAATAACAGCCCCCAAGTTATATCTCCCTGATAAGATTCTACTTGCTCGTCAGGACGGACATAGCGGTCGCATACCTTGTGAACCCGTTGGGCATATTGTTCAATGTCAATGCCTACCGGAACCGAAGAAGCAAGCATCACCGCCACATAACCTTTCGTATGAGAAATACTGATAAAAAAAGAATGATCTGTGAGATAAGGTTTCCCCTCGGGAGAGTAACCGATTTCCTTATCCTCCTGCAACATGGAATACAACAGAACACGAACCGACAACCATTCCATCTTACGACGTTCGGAGACAAAGCGATTCAATTCCTGCTCACAGAAAGCTCTTCGCGCACCGGGCAAAAGAAGCAATAAAGCATCCAAAGACTCTTCCATCTTCCAGACAGCCCACTGTATGCCATTCGTCTTATACTGCAGAAACGACGCCATCTTCCATTTCTTTCGGCAGAATTGTAAACTTAACTTTCAATATACGGCGACTATCCATTTCGAGCACTTCAAACTCATAATTGTGATACGTCACTTTCTCATGCAGCGCCGGGAATTCACCTTTAATTTCGAGCAACATACCTGCCAATGTATCTGCATCTCCCACCACCTTTTCAAATTCGTCTTCGTCTACTTTTGCAATCTTATAGAAATCCGTCAACTGCGTTTTCGCTTCAAATATCCAGGTATGGTCATTCAAAACAACGTATGTACGCTCTTCATCATCGTATTCGTCGTGAATCTCACCTACAATCTCTTCGATAATATCCTCCATCGTTACCAGTCCGGAAGTTCCTCCAAACTCATCCACAACAATAGCAATATGAATCTTATTCGCCTGGAAGTCACGCAGCAAATCATCAATCATCTTCGTCTCCGGCACAAAATAAGCCGGACGAATCAATGACTGCCAACGGAAATTATCCCCCTTATTGACATGAGGCAGAAGGTCTTTAATATACAGCACCCCTTTAATATTGTCCCGTGAACCAGAATAGATAGGAATACGTGAATAAGCATTTTCAATGATACATTGCATCACCTCCTTGAAAGATGTACGGATATCCAGATCGACCATATCCAGACGTGATGTCATCACCTCCTTCACGGTTTCCCCACCGAAACGGATAATTCCCTCCAGAATATTATTCTCTTCAGAAAGCTCCGCTTTATCCGTCAATTCCAACGCGTGCGACAGTTCATCCACAGAAATATTGTGACTCTTCTTCACAAAATGCTTATTCAGAAAAGTTGTCGAACGCACAAGCACAGTAGCTATCGGACGGAATACCTTTTCCAGAAAGTAAATTCCCGGTGCCGAAAAACGGCAAAAGGCCAATGTTTTCTGTGCCGAATAAATCTTAGGCATAATTTCACCGAACAACAACAGGAGGAAGGTCAGGATGACGGTCAGTATCAGGAACTCTGCCAACGGAGAATGGAAAACAAACACATTCATAAAGAAGAAATTGCAGAGCATGATAATGGTCACATTCACAAAATTGTTCGTAATCAATATCGTTGCCAAGAGACGTTCGGTGTCCCCAAGAAGAGCACTTATTTTATCGTCGGAAGGATGATTGCGCTCATCAATATCATTCCGATCAGAAGGAGATAGCGAGAAAAAAGCTATTTCGGAAGCCGAAGCAAAGCCGGAAGCAAGCAGGAGCACACCTGCCAGCGCTATGGCAATAATAGCAGAGATAGAAGGAGTGTTTACGGTAATACCGTTGAAAATGTCAGCCAATTGGCTTAAATAACCATCTGAGTCCAAAGAGTTTATATTTTAGTTAAACAAAAGATAATGTGCCAATGAGTTAGAAAAAATCGATTGGCACACTATCACATTATTTAGAACGGCAAATCATCTGCCGGATTATCTTGTACAGGTTGCGCCTGCGACTGCTGCGTTTGTTGCGGCTGGCCGGCAACCGGTTGTTGCTGCTGTCCCATAGCAGGCTGTCCGGAAGCAGAAGCTCCCGCACCCGGGTTGGCTCCTTTCGGAGACAACATTTCCATATTATCCACATAAATTTCAGTGATATAGCGCATAGCACCCGACTGATCGCTGTAAGAACGCGTTCTTATCTTCCCTTCCAGATACAGCTTGTCACCTTTGTGCACATATTTATCTACAATCTCTGCCAAACGGTTAGATGCAACGATATTATGCCACTCTGTTCTTTCGGGAATCTGGGTTCCATTAGCCAACGTATATCCACGATCCGTCGTAGCCAATGGGAAAGTTGCTACTGCCGAACCTGTATCGAAGTATTTCACCCGAGGATCTTGTCCTACATTTCCTACCAATATCACTCTATTTACTGACATATCTGTATCAAGTTTATGATTCTTAAAATTAAATCTGCTGCCAAAATTAAACAGAATAACAATAGGATGCAAGAATTTTAAGTATTAAAACTTAATACTTGCCATTTAGTGCTTGCAGCAGAGTTTGCACCAGCCTTGAAATAGCGTACTGCTCCAGTTCCTCCACTTTTATTTTCTGGAAATCACCGAAAGAAGTCAAATTTTCAGATAATGTTACTTCATACAGATTAGCATAAATCACCCGGTGAGACAACACATGCTTCACTTCCCTGCAAACAGAACGCACCACCGGCACTTCCCCCGATGCAAAGAATGTACGGAATTCCGGCAAAGCAAGAAACTCTTCCTCCGAAAGAGCCGTCGGAGTCTCTATCAATGGCAATTCGAACAGATTCTTCCAAATATCATTTCCTGTTCGTTTATTTATAAAGGTATACGCGCCCGCACGTACATAAATATAATTGAAG
This sequence comes from Bacteroides sp. MSSM.1001136sp1_RTP21357st2_D2_RTP21359_211015, assembly GCF_040913205.1. NCBI lineage: Bacteria > Pseudomonadati > Bacteroidota > Bacteroidia > Bacteroidales > Bacteroidaceae > Bacteroides > Bacteroides sp. MSSM.1001136sp1_RTP21357st2_D2_RTP21359_211015. The sequence continues at coordinate 5,368 of NZ_JBDFVF010000011.1, forward strand.
TAACGGTTGGTAGTCTTTGTTTTATGCTGTTTCACCGGAAGCTTTGTCACTAACCCCTTCGAAAGTGCCGAGCAACCGCCTGCCAAGGGACAAAACAAACAGTTGGGCGACTGCGGAGTACACTGAATCGCTCCGAAATCCATTATCCCCTGATTGTAAACAGCCGGATGCTTCTTATCCAACATCTCATCTGCCAATGCTGCAAAAAGTTTCTTTCCTTCCGTCGAATCAATCGGAGTATCTATACCGAAATAACGTGAAAGCACCCGATACACATTACCATCCACCACCGCATAAGGCATACCGTAAGCAAACGAACAGATAGCTGCCGCCGTGTACCCCCCCACTCCTTTCAGAGCCAGCACTTCCGGATATGTTTTCGGGAAAACACCATTCATGCTTTTGGCGGCAGCATGAAGATTGCGGGCACGCGAATAATACCCCAACCCCTGCCAATACTTCATCACCTCGTCCTCATCCGCAGCAGCCAAAGTCTGTACATCGGGAAAACGCTTGATAAAGCGAAGAAAATAATCATACCCCTGCGCCACCCGCGTCTGTTGAAGAATAATCTCCGAAATCCAGATCAGATACGGATCGGCAGACTCCCTCCAGGGCAGTTCACGTTTATTCTCTTCATACCACTCTACAATCGTTTTCGTAAACTCGTTCATATCCTCATTCCTAATGTATTATCTAACATTTATCTTGTATATCCTACTCAAAAGGCACACAAAAGTAACTCTTTTAGCTCTAAGAAAACCCTATGCCACTATTTTTTTAGAAAAATGTGCAGAATATATTTTTTTAGGAGCTTAAAAAGCTATATATTTGCAGTCCAAAAAATTAGCAATAACATAGTAATAATATTTTTTTTAAGGAAAAATGACTAAAGCAGATATTGTAAACGAGATTACAAAGAAAACTGGGATTGATAAGCAGACAGTTCTTACAACAGTTGAGGCATTTATGGATGCAGTAAAGGATTCACTGTCTAACGATGAGAACGTATACCTGCGTGGGTTTGGTAGTTTCGTAGTAAAGAAAAGAGCACAGAAAACTGCTCGTAACATTTCTAAAAACACTACGATCATTATTCCGGAGCACAACATTCCGGCTTTCAAACCGGCTAAGACATTTACAATTTCAGTAAAGAAATAATAAACAAGAGTATTAACCCATAAAATGTGAAGCTATGCCAAGCGGAAAAAAGAAAAAAAGACATAAAATGTCTACGCACAAGCGTAAAAAAAGACTAAGAAAGAACAGACATAAAAGCAAAAAATAATTTTTAAGTCTGGATCACACAGAAATAAAGAACAAACTTGCGAAGCTAATGTCTTTCAAGTTTGTTCTTTGTTTAAGTAGCTAACCCAAAATGAACAATTTGTCAAAAAAGTTGTTCATATAAACGAGATTCAATCAATAATAAGGAAACAAAACAGTGACAAATGAACTAGTAGTTGACGTACAGCCCAAAGAGGTCTCCATCGCCCTTCTCGAAGATAAGAGCCTGGTGGAACTTCAAAGCGAAGGAAGAAATATTTCTTTCTCTGTGGGCAATATGTATTTGGGACGTATCAAGAAATTGATGCCCGGACTAAATGCATGCTTTGTAGACGTCGGTTACGAGAAAGACGCTTTCCTTCATTATTTAGACTTGGGTCCTCAATTTAACTCACTCGAAAAGTTTGTAAAGCAGACTTTAAGCGACAAAAAGAAGCTGACCTCCATCAGCAAAGCAACCCTGCTTCCCGACCTTGACAAGGATGGAACCGTATCCAACACCCTCAAAGTAGGACAAGAAGTAGTGGTGCAAATCGTTAAGGAACCGATCTCCACTAAGGGACCGCGACTGACGTCCGAAATTTCGTTTGCCGGACGCTATCTCGTACTGATCCCTTTCAATGATAAGGTTTCTGTTTCACAAAAAATTAAATCGAGCGAAGAGCGCGCCCGCCTTAAACAACTGCTAATGAGCATCAAGCCTAAAAACTTTGGTGTCATTGTCCGCACGGTAGCCGAAGGCAAACGCGTAGCCGAACTCGACGGAGAGCTTAAAGTTTTGGTTAAGCATTGGGAAGATGCGATGGTAAAAGTACAAAAAGCCACCAAGTACCCGACGTTGATTTATGAAGAAACCAGCCGCGCCGTAGGTTTGTTGCGCGACCTCTTCAACCCATCATTTGAGAATATTCACGTCAACGACGAGGCTGTGTACAATGAAATTAGGGATTACGTATCACTGATTGCGCCCGACCGGGCTAATATCGTGAAACTGTACAAAGGCCAACTTCCCATTTACGACAATTTCGGTATCACCAAGCAGATTAAATCATCGTTTGGTAAAACAGTCTCTTACAAGAGTGGTGCCTATCTGATTATTGAGCACACTGAGGCGCTTCACGTAGTAGACGTGAACAGCGGTAATCGCACCAAGAATGCCAACGGGCAGGAAGGTAACGCACTCGAAGTAAATCTGGGAGCCGCCGACGAGCTGGCCCGCCAACTGCGATTAAGAGACATGGGTGGTATCATTGTCGTCGACTTCATCGATATGAATGAAGCCGAAAACCGTCAAAAGCTTTATGAACGAATGTGTGCCAATATGCAGAAAGACAGGGCACGGCATAATATTCTGCCGCTTAGCAAATTTGGGCTAATGCAGATTACACGCCAACGTGTGCGTCCGGCAATGGACGTCAACACGACCGAAATCTGTCCTACTTGCTTCGGCAAAGGCACCATCAAATCGTCCATTCTCTTTACGGACACTTTGGAGAGTAAAATTGATTACCTGGTCAATAAACTGAAGGTTAAGAAATTCTCGTTACACGTCCATCCGTATGTTGCCGCCTACATCAATCAGGGACTCGTTTCCCTGAAACGGAAGTGGCAAATGAAATATGGATTCGGTATTAAGATTATTCCAAGTCAGAAACTCGCATTCCTGCAATATGTGTTCTATGATACACATGGAGAGGAAATCGATATGAAGGAAGAAATCGAAATCAAATAGACAAAAGGCGGCTCGTTAGGTACGGGTCGCCTTTTTGTTTGATCTATTTCTCTTCCACTATCCACTTTTCAATATTGCGGGTTTCCGCACTGAAATTTACTCCTATTTTAAAAAGCTTCCGTCCATCCATCTCGAAAGGAAGAGCATAATGCTTGTCGTTTATCTGTTGTAAAGCCTCTTCTGCCGTACCGTTCAGTTTAAATTCCATGATATAGATGAAATTGTCTGTCTGCAAGACAAGATCGATGCGCCCTTCGCTTGTATGATATTCCACTTTGGCATAGAAGCCAACCAGTTTAAAGACGATGAAAAGTACATTCTCGTAATGCAGTTCCTGGTCGCGAATCACTTCGTAGGTGGTATCTGCAAAGAAACTTTGCAGGCGACGGAAGAAAGAGTCGTAATCGCCGGATTCCACTTCACGAACAAACTTCTGAATTTCAAAAGGAGATTCTACCTTATTCACATTCGCATAATAAGGAAGCAGAAAACGGACAAACCCCTCTTCTACTTCACGATTCGGGAAACCTAAGCGGTATATTCCAAAACGTTCGTCATACCCTTTAATGGTGAGGTAGCCACTCTGATAAATCACCGGAATAGGATTAGTCGATTCGGAGTCTATACTATTCAATACTTGGGCATCGGTTTCTTCGTGTGTCATCCGCTCCAAGTCATAATGATGTTTTTGCAGTAATTTCACCAGATAAGTGGGTGTACCTGTTTCAAACCAGTAGCTGCCAAATTCTCTATACTTAAAAGCATTGAGCAAACTAAACGGATTATACATACCGATTGAATGGTGCGTAAAGTGATAGCCGTCATAACATTCCTTCAATTCTGCGCAGAGTTTATCATACGTCACACCGCGTACGTCCGCAAATTCATGAAGTTCGGCATCCAAAGTATCATGAAGTTCCTGATCGCTGACACCACAGATTTCAACATAATCTCTCCGCATTGAAATATCATCCAGATTGTTCAAGTCACTAAATACACTGACTTTACCAAACTTTGTCACCCCGGTCAGAAATGCAAACTTGATGCAACCGTCCATTGTTTTAAGCGCCCCATAAAAAGGCTTTAATGTATTCCGAAATTGCTTTTGTAATTCCTCATTACCGATGGCTTGCAACATGGGTTTATCATATTCATCGACAAGAATAACCACACGTTGCCCCGCCAACTTACAGGCGCGCTCTATAATACCGGCAAAACGCAAAGAAAACGAACGTTCGGACGGCTCGGCACCATATAGTTTCTCCCATGCTGTCAGCGATTTATCAAGTATATTATCCAGACTTTCGGATGTGTCATATTTCTCAATATTAAGGTCCAGATGCAATATAGGATATTTTATCCAGTCCTTTTCCAACTTTTCTACAGCCAGCCCTTCAAACAGTTCTTTCTTTCCTTGAAAGTAAGCCTCCAAAGTAGAGACGAGCAGACTCTTTCCGAAACGGCGCGGACGACTCAAGAAGTAATAACGCCCGGTTTTTACCATTTGATACATCAATGCAGTTTTATCAATATAAAAATAGCCATCCTGACGAAGGCTTTCGAAATTCTGAATACCGATCGGATAAATTTTATGGCTCATATTCTCTTCTTTTATAAATCAATGCCTTTCTTGCAAAGATATATATTTTTAATAGAACTCTTTGTCATGGCAAGTTAAAAGATTCTTTTCAACAATTCATTCTACACATTTACCAGGAAATAATTTAAGGACGACAAAGTAAGAGGAGGAGGATGCGCAAAAAATGAAAAGCCCGGACTTCCGCAAGCTCGGGCTTTCTATATTTTCTTCAAAGCATCTCCTTATCTATAATAAGAAAATGGGAAACGGACAAGTGCTTTTTATGTTACTTATTTTTCTTCAACTATCCACTTTTCAATATTGCGGGTTTCCGCACTGAAGTTCACTCCTATTTTAAAGAGTTTCCGTTCATCCATCTCGAAAGGAAGAGCATAATGCTTGTCATTTATCTGCTGCAAGGCTTCTTCGGCCGTACCATTCAGTTTAAATTCCATGATATAAATGAATTTGTCTGTCTGCAAGACAAGATCGATGCGCCCTTCGCTTGTATGATATTCCACTTTGGCATAGAAGCCGACCAGTTTAAAGACAATGAAAAGCACATTCTCGTAATGCAATTCCTGATCGCGAATCACTTCGTAGGTGGTATCAGCAAAGAAACTTTGTAAACGACGGAAGAAAGAGCTGTAATCGCCGGAACGTACTTCACGAACAAATTTCTGAATTTCAAACGGAGATTCTACCTTATTTACATTCGCATAATAAGGAAGCAGGAAACGGACAAATCCTTCTTCTACTTCACGATTCGGGAAACCTAACCGATACATTCCAAATTCTTCATCATACCCTTTAATAGTGAGATAACCACTCTGATAAATCACCGGAATGGGATTAGTAGATTCAGAGTCTATGCTATTCAATACTTGGGCGTCGGTTTCTTCATGCGTCATCCGCTCCAAGTCATAATGATGTTTTTGCAGCAATTTCACCAGATAGGTCGGTGTGCCCGTTTCAAACCAATAGCTGCCAAATTCTCTATACTTAAAAGCATTGAGCAAACTAAACGGATTGTACATGCCGATTGAATTGTGTGTAAAGTGATAGCCGTCATAACATTCTTTCAATTCTGCACAGAGTTTATCATACGTCACACCTCGAACATCAGCAAATTCATGAAGCTCGGCATCCAAAGTATCATGAAGTTCCTGATCGCTAACCCCACAGATTTCAACATAATCTTTTCGCATGGATATATCGTCCAAGTTGTTCAAGTCACTAAACACACTGACTTTGCCAAACTTTGTCACACCGGTAAGGAATGCAAACTTGATGCAACCGTCCATTGTTTTAAGCGCTCCATAAAAAGGCTTTAATGTATTCCGAAATTGCTTTTGCAATTCTTCATTACCGATGGCTTGCAACATGGGTTTGTCATATTCATCGACAAGAATAACCACACGTTGCCCCGCCAACTTACAGGCGCGCTCTATGATACCGGCAAAACGCAAAGAAAACGAACGTTCGGACGGCTCGGCACCATATAGTTTTTCCCATGCTGTCAGCGATTTATCAAGTATATTATCCAGACTTTCGGATGTGTCATATTTCTCGATATTAAGGTCCAGATGCAGTATAGGATATTTTATCCAGTCCTTTTCCAGTTTTTCCACAGCCAACCCTTCAAACAGTTCTTTCTTTCCTTGAAAATAGGCCTCTAAGGTGGAGACGAGCAGACTCTTTCCGAAACGGCGCGGACGACTCAAGAAGTAATAACTTCCAGTCTTTACCATTTGATACATCAGTGCTGTCTTATCAATATAGAAATAACCGTCATTACGAATTTTTTCGAAATTCTGAATGCCGATCGGATAAATTTTATGGCTCATATTCTCTTCTTTTATTAATCAATGCCTTTCTTGCAAAGATATATATTTTTAATAGAACTCTTTGTCATAGCAGGTTAAAAGATTCTTTTCAATCATTCATTCTGCACATTTCCCCGGAAACTTAGGGACGATAAAATAAGGGGATGATGACTGCACAAAATTACGAAAAGCCCGGACTTTCGCAAGCTCGGGCTTTCTGTATCTTGGGGACGTCTCCTTTACCTATAGGGAAATGGGCGACTAGCAATTTGATTCTAGTACAACAAAAAAGACGTTCCAAGAGTAAAGATAAAAGGGATGCCAGTGGGAAATGTGGGGAGGCATCCCTTTTCTAATAGAAGAACAAAGATGGAAGGATGGACTTTCACAAGCTGTGTCTCTTCGCTTTGTCACTTCTCAACATATAATCTTCACACTTCGGTGAAGAAGGGTTTCATATTTATGGAGAGAGCGCACTTCAACAAGCACGGGCTCTCCTATTATGTTATATCATTCTAGAAATAGCTCGCACCTCTGCCAGAGGCAAATATAGAGGAACTATCTAATAGAACATTGAATGATTTCAAATTAATCTGCAAAGAGAGCAGTAGGGAATGTTACTGTCTTCACTACAGCTGCAGGAGATGTCGCGCTCCAGCTGATTGAAGGAGTAATAGTAACCGTCACTACCAAATCTTGCACAAGACCCTTCAAGGCCTTACCATCTGCTGTTAATTTCAGTTTCTTATTAGCATCAAACTTGAAGTAAACTTTATCACTTAGTTCTACCTTAATAGAATATCCATAAAGAGCAAGAACATCGTCAGCAGTAGTCAAAACACTAGTGTCATAAGTTTCACCATTTGCAGTCGGCCACATATTCTTACCTTTTCTGTCTTTCCATACAATGTCACCCAGTACATCAATCTCTGCATCTATGGTTTCAGCTGTATACGCTGTTGTGATACCTTTTTTAGCGTCCGTTGCACCAAATGTTGATGTAAGCAGTTTTGATAATGAGATAAATTTCACCTTTTGGTTAGCAATTGAAGCAGGTTCAGCAGCATCGTTAGGTTGACAATTTACATTTACGGTCAATGCCATATTGTCTTTAGCGTGATCCATGTCTACTGTGAATTTACCGTCAGATTCACTTCCTACAGGATCTTCACCATTCTTGTCTATAGCATACGTAATGCTGTTGTATATACCTGAAGTAACTCCACCAGTAATAGCGCTCCATGTAGTAAAGATTGAGCCCATTTCTCTTTCGAGGCTGATGCTCTGAATCTTATCACCATTCTTAGTTTCATTAATCAGAAGAGATACCTCGTCATCTTCAGTCCACATACCTGAAGTTTTTGTAAATACAGGCATCTTATAGTCAACAGTTACCGGCATTTTGAATATAATTTGCTTCGTTGCGTCGACGTCAACTGTCAATACGACTTCCATAGTACCCTTGTATGCAGCGGCTACTGTCAGTTTCAGGTCATCATATTTAGTATCACCAGAAACACCAATACCACTGAACTTCACTTTGTCTCCATCGTTAACCGTAGCAGTTGAGCTAGCAAGTTTAGCAGCAGTAATAGCGTCTTTGATTGCCTTAATATTAGCTGCTGACACAACAATGTCGGATTTTTCTGATTTATTCCAAACTACCGTCTGTGCTGCCAAAGATTTTGTTTCTATTTGCTTGAAGGTGACAGTCAGTTTAGCCGGAGCAGAGGAGCCACCGACGCTAGAATAATCAATGCCCTCATGAGCTTCTCCATCAAAAGGAATGCCATTTGTAGTTATATAGCAGACTTCAACCTTTGCTTCTTGCCCTTTGGTAGAAGTGATGGTTTGTTTGCCGGCTTCGTTCGTTCCCAATGTTACACCTTCAGGAGCATCGGCTGCCAACTTATAATAATATGCATAGACTGTACTCAAATCCATAGGAGTGGTGGTAGCTGCAGCTGCCAAGTCATCCAAAACCTGTACCTCACCAACTTTTGCGGACACTGCTGCATCTGCCAGTTTAGTAGCACTTGTAACTGCTTCCGGTTTGATTTTAACATCATAAGCAGAGATTATTTCATTGTTCCATGCGTCTTTTGTACAGAATGCGTATGCTTCATCTGCAGGAAGGGCATTCTCCAAATTCAAGCCATCTTTTAGTGTAACAGTAAGGTCGTAAACACCACGATTCACTTTAGCTTCGGTAGCACGTGTCAATGGTTTTGCAGTTTTATTTTGTTCGATCTTAGAGATAACAAAATTAGCTTCATTTTGAGAATTCATCAAATAGATTTGATATTTGCTATCAGTAAAGTCAGGACCTACCGGATTAATCAACGCATTCAACACGCCGGAATTAGTTATTAACAGGTCATTTTTCTTAAATTCTTTTTTCTCATCACCCATACCAAAAGTGAAATCAGCTTTGCATTGAGCATAACTTAATTTAAGTTCCTTTGTTCCGCCTGCAGTGATTTTACCATTCTCAATAGTCACTCCTTCAATGCTACTAATCAAAGCTGCAGTAGGCAAAATACTTGTTAATTCAGTTCCAGTAGTTTTATCTTTTACATGTAGAGTGAAGCTAGGTAATCCCTCATTCTGTACAGCATAAACAGTGGCTGACGAATAATCACCTTTTACCCATTTATTTGTAACGTCATCATAAAAATACCAATAATCTTTTTCAAATTCACCTGTTCCATCGCCAATAAAAGGAGATTTTCCGGCAGGACCGGCAGGACCAGCAGGACCAGCAGGACCGGCAGGACCAACAGGACCTTCGGGGCCAACAGGACCAGTAGCACCGGTCTCACCCTTTTCACCTCGTGCCGGTTTCCCAGTATCAGCACCGTCTATAAACCAGTTTCCATTTTCTCCAATTTCAACGACAGATCCATCTTTACCATTCACAATAGAATATTTATTTCCATTGTTGAAAGTAATTTCAAATCCACCAGTGATACTTTTAATGTCTGTTACCCAATTACCTGCATTCACTTTTGCTTGCAGTTCAGCAAGACCTGCCGCATTGGCATCAATCTGCGTTTGCAGATTGTCGATGTCATCATCATAGTCTTTACAGCCTACATAAGTGACAGTAGCAAGCGTCAATGCCCCGAAAAGCATTACCCTAACAAAATTTTTCTTCATAACTACTTAAAAATTACATTAATAATATATTATTAAACACTAAGTTTCAATAATAGACCGCCCGTTACTCTGTAGGTAACGGATAAACCTTTGTGCCTGCTCTTTTGGAGTAGTCAATACTGAAAAATGATATGATAAGCAATGAAACATTTTTACCCCTGCTTCTGAAAGGCAGTAGAGGGAAGGAGATCTTTTGCAAAAAATTAGAAGTTAACAAAGCCCTAATACAAAGAATCCGCGTGTTTTATTTGGTTAATTCCTATTTTGAGTAGTTTATTAGAAAAAATGTATGATTTCGTTTGGTTGTTTTAAGAAATATGCTCATATTTGCACCGATATTCATTCCCGTTACCTACAGAGTAACAGGATAATTTTCAAGCGTTTACACCTATCACAGAGCGTTTTACAAAGTCAAGAACTTGTCTATTTGCTTCATCAATTTTCTTACTCCGGAAAGGTTTCAGGTAAGCCTCGGTCACAGTGATAGACGAATGTCCCATCGCTTCGGAGATAATGCCCGGATGGATTTCACAATAATAAGCCGTCGTAGCCCAGGTATGGCGGGCGGTGTACGAACTCAATTTATCGGATAATCCCAATAATTCACCTAACAACATCAACTGTTGGTTAAAGCTGCGCAATGCCAACTGATATTCGCGATACGCCTCTTTAGTTCCTTCACGGCTTTTCAACAACGGAAATAAATAAGGAGAAGAAGGATCACGATTCATATACTTCTTCACCAGAATCATCGCTTCCGCAGTCAACGTCACAGATAGAGGACGACCTGTCTTACGTCTGCGATACGTTATTACGTTATCACGCAAATCACTCTTACGCAAATAAGCGAGATCGACAAACGGCATACCACGAAGCGAAAACATCAGAATGAACAACTCTTGCGCCTGACATACAGCGAATGGCACACCGGACGTACGAGATAATTTGGCAAACACTTTCTTCATATCGTCATCACACAACGCACGTTTATGATCGGCACGAGTACCGGTATAAACAGAACGGAACAGGTGAGGAACATAAGGTGCCTTACGAAGATCGACGGCACGATTGTAAACCGCACGAAACGTACGCAGATAAGTGGAAACGGTGTTCCAGCTACAACCACGACTACGAAGGTAAACTTCGAACCCCTTCAGCCACTCCGAAGTTACTTCACTAAAGAGCAAATCTTCTTCCCCACAATAAGCAATGATGGCATTCAGACTGCTACGATAAACGTGTGCAGTACCGAAGTTTCCCTCCACCTGTAGCCCCGTGGCTACTTGCTTCATAAATGTTACTACTTTCAACATTTCTCAATTTATTAATTTATTCGACAATAAAGATACAAGTATTCTTTCATCTAAAAACTCATCATACGAACAAAACTGAAAACGAAGATGTTTTATAAACAGACCTTATCTATGGAAGTCCTATTAAATACATGACGAAAAGCCCGGACTTTCGCAAGCTCGAGCTTTCTATATCTTGGGGACGTCTCCTTTACCTATAGGGAAATGGGCGACTAGCAATTGATTCTAGTACAACAAAAAAAAGACGCTCCAAGAATAAAGATAAAAGGGATGCCAGTGGGAAATTAGGGTGGCATCCCTTTTCTAAATAGAAGAACAAAGATAGAAGGATGGACTTTCACAAGCTGTGTCCTTCGCTTTGTTCTGGGGTAAAAATATCTTTTTCACACATAGGTGAAGAAGGGTTTTATCTTTATGGAGATAATATCTCCTGCTCCCGACAGGAAGACCCCATACGTCACAGGAGATATATCATCATCTAATTAATTAGTAGTATCGTCTACCCAAGTTGAAACTTTGACTGTAATAGTCTTAGCCTGACCAACCATGCTACCCCAAGGAGAAGTAGGAGTAGCTTTCACAGTAACTACCAAGTTAGCATTGTTCATACTCAATTTAGCCATTGCATCAGTCAATTTGAGTTTATTATCAGAAATAGTAGGCTTCACAAAAGAAGACGCATCATTTCCTGAAAGAGAATACTCGATAGAGAAACCGTAGATAGTCATAGCAGCACTTGCATAGGTGTCAGTAGCAAAAGTAGGCCATACTTCTTTGCTATTTTTATCTTTCCAGATAAATGCTGTTGTCAAATCAAAACCGGCTTTTCTTGTACTCTCATCTGTCACATCATAGTCAAATTCAGTCTTTTCTGCATCTTTATAGCTAAATGTTCCGTTCAAGTTAGCGGCAGGAATGATTACCGGAATAGTTTCGGTGAATATTACGTTCTCACCACATTTTCCCTGCAGCGTAACATTGATTGGTTCGCCATCGTATTGGTTAGTCACTGTTACAGTACCGTCATTTTCATTAACAGTTACACCACGACTCGCCGGAGCAGCTTTTTGAGTATTAGCAGCAAGAGCAAACTTCATAGTACCGCCCATATCCGTAACTAATTTGCCATACACGGCATCATAATTAGAATAAAGTTCTTTCAAGCTTCTGGATGCTGTTACTGCTGTTATCTTGCTGCTAGGATCTTTAGCAAAGTTAGTTAGCAAAGTTCCGTCCGTTTGAGTAATAGCTTCCAGTTTAAATGCCGCATCAGTTTCTTTAGGAAGAGTTACGGTTACGCCCTTCACTGTTACATCAACAGTGTAATCACCATTCGTAATCTTCGTAGTAATATCAGTAGCCTCACAAGTTGTATTTGCAGGAACGACCAAGGCTAGTTGATTGCTGCCGTTCAAACCTAACTTAATAGTCTGATCTTGTGGAACACCTTCAAAGGTGCAACCGGAGAAATCACTCATACTAGCATCTCCCAATGCAGTTTTTATTGCAGTTATAACAGCAGCAGCGTCATTGGTAGTAGCGATGTCATACTTCTTTTCTGCAGCATTCCACAAAATAGGATCTGTTGAAGCCAGTGTAGCCGTTTGTGCCTGTCCTTCGCTGACAATTTTAACTTCCGTATATTCCTTGGCATCATAAACTTTTGTCGTAGGATGTTCCTCTCCGGCTGTTGCAGGATCTGTCACTGTTACAATAGATTGTACAGTAGCTTGACTTCCTGCATCTCCTTTAGCTTTCAATACACCAGTCTCTGCATTCAAATCAAAGTTAGCAGCAACATTTGCTGTCGTTGAAAATGCTACACTGAAATACTTATCAGAGATACCGAGTTCGCTCAATGTCTTTGTATCAGGAGTACCGTCTACATCTCCATTAGCTTTTATTGCTGTATTCACAGTTACGTTATAATCAGATACCTTGGCATCTCCATCATTTTCCTTATAGTCAATACTAGCACCTTTCTTCACTGTTGCTACTCCTACATTTGCAGATGCCCATTCCACCTTACTGATATACAGATTACTCTTCACAGCGGCAAAATAGTTGGAGGAGACATCATTCAAAGTCTTCTTATCGGCAGCAACTTTGTCTGTTACAGTCAGAGCCACAGCATAACTATTTTTCACTGCGCTAGCATCCAATGTTACTTCAATCAAGTTAGGTTCAGCATCTACCACTTTGATTCCTTTTATCTTGAACGGATCGTTTAGAGAACGCGTCTTCACTTTCTGGCAATCTACAGAAATAACATATTTCGCATTCTCACTTACTTCACCATTCTCACCATAACAAGCAACCAAATCTTTTATTACATCAGCCGGAGATACACGGAATCTCACTGCCACTTCGTTGACATTGACTACCGATTTCCAGTCGTGACCACCACCCGTAGCAAAGTCCACATAGTATGTATTGAACTGAACCTGTCCGTCTGCATAAGTCGGCACATACACGATACTCTGAATCATGCCTTTGATAGCGTCGATTTCTTTCTGAAGATGATCGGTCAAATCTTTGATCGCTTGATTGACAGCTGATTTCTCATCAGCAATCAGCGCTTTTACACCTTCATCCAATGTGGCAGTCCCTTCCGGCATATTGAGAGCAGCAACAGCTTTCTGTGCGTCAACAATCTGTTTGATAAGAGCTGCATAGTTTGCATAATCTGCGCCTTCTGTTTTTGCTACATAAGCATTGATGGCAGTCAGCAATTCATTTAATTGTGCCTGCTGTGCTTTAGCATCATCACTGAAAAGTTTATCGTACACATTTCCTACAAAAGTAGCCAGCGTTGTAGACACTCCATATTTTTCAGTAAGTACAGCATTGATGTTACCGAGTTCTGTTGTGATTCCGCTTTGAACAGCTCCTGTTACATACTTAGCAATCTCTCCCCACTTATCCTGATCGGTTCCATCATGCTTAAGAGCATCGATGATAGCTTGATTTACATAAGCACCGAAGCTGGTACTTTCGTAAGCACTTACATTTTTTTTGCCGGATGTGATGTATGCCTGTTCTGCTGCAATCAGTTCAGATAATACGGTTTTGGCATCTTCAAGTTCTGTAATCTTCTTTTCCAAGCCACTGACTCCATCCTCACCTTTGAGAATCTTTTGCAAAGAGGTCAGTTGATTTTGAAGGTCTGCCAATCTTGCTGCCAAATCTTTAGCTTTATCACCTGTAGCATCTGCCAAAGCTTGTTCCAATGCAGCGATTTTTTCTTTCAAAGTTTTCTCACCATCCGGATTTTCCACAAGTGCGCTCAAGTCATTCAGTTGTGTCTGCAAATCCTGTTTTGCCTTTTCAACTGCGCTCTTCATGTCTTCTGTACTTACCGGACTGGTCGATGTGATCTTATCAACCTGCTCCTGCAAGCCTTTAATATCATCATCATAGTCCTTACAGCTTGTCACCACTGTACTGACTGTAAGCGTCAATGCTCCGAAAAGCATTACCCTAACAAATTTTTTCTTCATAACTACTTAAAAATTACATTAATAATATATTATTAAACACTAAGTTTCAATAATAGCCGCCCGTTACTTCGTAGGTAACGGATAAACCTTTGTGCCTGCTCTTCGGGAGTAGTCAATACGGAAAAATGAGACAATATGCGATTACATTCTTTACCCCTGCTTCTTAGAAGCGGCAGAGGGGCGGGAGACCTTTTGCAAAATTTAGAAGTTAACAAAGCCCTAATACAAAGAATCCGCTTGTTTTATTTGTTTAATTCCTTTTTTGAGTAGTTTATTAGAAAAAATGTATGATTTCGTTTGGTTGTTTTAAGAAATATGCTCATATTTGCACCGATATTTCGACCCGTTACCTACGAAGTAACAGAATAAAAATCAAGCACTTACACCTATTACAGATCGTTTCACAAAGTCAAGTACCTGTTTATTTGCTTCATCAATTTTCTTATTTCGGAAAGGCTTCAAATAAGTTTCTGTCACGGTGATGGACGAATGTCCCATTGCTTCGGAGATAATACCCGGATGGATTTCGCAATAATACGCAGTTGTAGCCCAGGTATGGCGGGCGGTGTACGAGCTCAACCGGTCTTTGAGTCCCAATGCCTTTCCTAATAATTCCAACTGATAATTAAAATTGCGCAATGCCAGTTGATATTCCCTATACGCCTTTGGCGAACCTTCGTCACTGTGAAGAATCGGGAACAAATAAGGCGACTGTTCCTCCCGATTCATATACTTTTGCAAAAGAAACATCGCTTCCGTCGTCAACGTCACAGACAACGGACGCCCCGTTTTACGACGACGATAACTAATCACATTTCCCCGCAGATCACTCTTACGCAAATAAGCCAGGTCGACAAAAGGCAATCCCCGAAGCAGGAACATAAGAATGAACAACTCCTGCGCACCCTTCATGGCAGGAGTGATAGCGTCCGACTGCAACAGACGGGCAAACACCTTCTTCATATCCTCCATATCCAGTGCCCGGCGGCGGTCTGCCCGCGTACCTGTATATACGGATCGAAAAAGATGCGGCACGTATGATGCCTTCCGAAGATCGACAGCGCGATTGTAAACCGCACGCAACGTGCGAAGATACGTAGACACCGTATTCCAACTACACCCACGTGCACGAAGACTACCCTCAAAATGCTTCAGCCACTCCGGAGTGATTTCCCAAAACGACAAACGATCGGAACCCTGAAAAGTAAGAATCGCATTCAACGTACTTCTGTATACATGAGCAGTCCCTAAATTTCCACTCTGCTGCAAATCAACAGCCACTTGTTTCATAAACGAAGTAAAACTTTCCTTTTTCATTAAAAATAAATTAATAATTAATATTTACTTTTCCCACACTTTACTTTAGTAAAATACAAAAATCTATCTTCAAAAATTTACATACATAAAATCTAAAAAATAAAAACTAAAACATTTACATTAATCATCAAAGTAAATTTCATACATTTGCGCAATTTTTCAAACAACATATTATTTTAACCATTTAAGTATAAAAAATTTATGAACAACAATGAACTAGCTGCCGAACGCTACAGCATTAATGGATTCAAGTATTTCTCCGAATTGGCGAAAGAGTATTTTCCCGATCTGGCAAACGCTTCTTCCGCCAGCAAAAAAATGCGCAAACGCATTAAAGCAAACAAGACATTGAACGAACAACTGGTTGCTGCGTATTACACCAGCCAAACAATCGATGTCAGTCCTGAAATGCAGCTAATCATCTACCGACACTGGGGACCTCCCCACATTGACTTGCCGACAAACGTTTAGCGCGTAACAGAAAACGAAAACACGGACAAGAAATAAAAGGAAAATCGAACTATATATTTTTAAATATATCATTTATCTTTTATTGTTTATTATGTATTCCACTTTGCGTTCACCACTTTTTTTCAAAACGAAGATAACTACCAATCATACAGCTATTTACAGAAAGAAAAAAGCGTTCCACAAAGCGTTCGGCAAAAATGACCGTTTTTTCACTACAAACAAGACCTTCGAATCCCCCCAAACGAAGGCTTTGTTTTTTCTCCAACAGAAGCTCCACCAACCACCAACAAAAGCTCCGCCAACCACCAACAGAAGCTCCGCCAACCACCAACAGAGCATCCGTTCCATCCCCACTCCTTCCCCGGCTTCATGAAAGAAGAAAAAAACAGCGATTTGCGCATCGCGGCACCCTTTATTCATCCACACCCGTCCGCACGGAACCACACCCCTTGCGCATCGCACAGGAACGGCGTACCTTTACAGAAATTTAAAACGATAACCCAATGAACAATTTCAATTTTCAAACCATGATGGAACATGGTTTTCTCATTATCCCCAAGGCCCTGCTACAACAACAAATAGAAGACCCGAACATAGAAGCCGGAGAAATAGAAGCGCTCCTGAAAATCCTGATGAAAGTCAACTATTCGGACACGTTATACAGCGACCGGCAGCACAAAGACTACCTGTGCAAAAGAGGCGAAAGCATGTTCAGCTACCGCGACTGGAGCCGCATTTTCCGCTGGTCTGTCGGAAAAACCTTCCGGTTCATACACGCCCTTGCCATCCTGGGGATCATCGAAATCGTCCCCCATCCCAACAACCCGTCCCTGCATATTCGTGTCGTCGAATACGACAAATGGGTAGGAGCCCCCGACAGCGGCAAGCAGAAAAAAAAGCCGTCAACGAGAAGTTCCGCCTGTTTTGGAATGAGTTTCACAGCATCACGCAGCTTCCCAAAGAAAACATCGCCAAAGCGCAACGCGAATGGAAAAAATTAAGCGACAAGGAACAGCAACTCGCCATCGACAAGGTAGAAGATTATTATTTCCACCAAACAAACATCAACTACCTGCTCCACGCCGCCAGCTATTTATCCAACAAAGCTTTCCTAAACGAATACAGATAAAACAAATCCCAATTAAACGAAGACTGATTAAACGAACACTGATTATGAATACCGAAAACAGAGTTTCACCACAGGCTCCCGAAATAGAAGAAGCCATCATCGGCGCCTGCCTGATAGAGCAGAGGGCTATACCACTGATAGCCGACAAGCTACGCCCCGAAATGTTCTACGTCCTGCGCCACCAACTGATCTACGCCGCCATACTGGCTATGTACCACGCCGGAATGAAAATAGACATCCTCACCGTAAAAGAAGAGCTTTCCCACCGCGGAAAGCTCGAAGAGGCGGGCGGAGCGTTCGGCATCACCCAGTTGAGCAGCAAAGTGGCGACTTCCGCCCACCTCGAATATCACGCGCAGATCGTACACGAGAAATATCTACGACGCGAAATGATCTTGGGATTCAACAAACTACTCGCCTGCGCGCTAGACGAAACGATGGACATCGACGACTCGTTGATGGACGCGCACAACCTGCTCGACCGCCTGGAAGGCGAATTCGGCCACAACAACCACATGCGGGACATGGATGAACTGATGACCGCCACCATGACCGAAGCCGAAGGACGTATTGCCAACAACATAAACGGAGTGACCGGCATCCCTACCGGACTGGCAGACCTGGACCGCATGACGTCCGGACTCCAAAACGGCGAACTAGTGGTAATTGCCGCCCGTCCCGGCGTAGGAAAAACGGCATTCGCACTACACCTGGCACGAAACGCAGCCATGGCAGGACATGCCGTAGCCGTCTACAGCCTCGAAATGCAAGGAGAAAGACTGGCCGACCGATGGCTGACAGCAGCCAGCGAAGTCAGTGCCCGCCATTGGCGGTCGGGAACCGTCAGCCCGCAAGAGCTTGCAGAGGCACGCACAGCAGCCGCCGACCTCAAACGCCTGCCGATACACGTAGACGACAGCACCTCGGTCAACATGGAACACGTACGATCCAGCGCGCGACTGCTGCAAAGCCAACATGCGTGCGACGCGATCATTATAGACTACCTGCAACTCTGCGACATGACAACCGGCCAAAACAACCGCAACCGCGAACAGGAAGTGGCGCAAGCCACCCGCAAAGCGAAGTTGCTAGCCAAAGAGCTAAACGTACCGGTGGTACTGCTTAGCCAGCTAAACCGCGAATCGGAAAACCGCCCCGCAGGCCGCCCCGAACTGGCACATCTCCGCGAAAGTGGCGCAATCGAGCAGGATGCGGACGTCGTGATATTACTCTACCGCCCCGCCCTCGCACGAATAACAACCGACCGCGAAAGCGGTTACCCTACCGAAGAACTAGGCATAGCAATCATAGCCAAACAACGCAACGGAGAGACGGGAAACGTATACTTCAGGCATAATTCGGCAATGACAAAAATCACCGAATACGTCCCACCGCTGGAATACATGCTGAAACATGCTAAATAGATACAGATTCATCCCGATTCCATACAATTTTATATTACAATATATAGCTGTATGGAATTTCTTTTTTATTTCATTATTGATATAAAATAAATAGCAAAATACTTGACTTTCCCTTTCAAATTTCGTATATTTGTAATGTCAACAAGGACAGAAAATATTATTACTTAAACCTTAACTTTTTTAATTGTATGAATGTATTAGTGGAGCGCTATCAGCGCAGAAAGTATGTGAATCAGCCGGATTCACAGATGTTGTATTATGTACGCCAGAAATCGGGCACAGTGAGAGTGATGGACATCAACAAGCTGGCCGATGCCATCGAAGCGAACTCATCGCTTACAGCAGGAGATGTGAAGCATTCCATCGAGGCTTTTGTTGAGCAGTTGCGCCTGTCGCTTACCCAGGGCGACAAGGTGAAGATTGACGGATTGGGCACGTTCCATATCACGTTGAGCAGCGAAGGGGCGGAAAAGGAGAAGGATTGCACGGTGCGCAATATCCGCAGAGTAAATGTTCGTTTTGTGGCAGACAAGGCACTTCAGTTGGTGAATACGAGTCATGCCACTACCCGAGGCGAGAATAATGTCGATTTCATCCTGGCCGGAAAGGGTGACGGAGAAGACGCGGATGGCGGCAACGGTGGTGGAAACAGCGGTAGCGGCGGAAGCGGAGAAGCTCCGGACCCGGCAGCCTAATCATTAAAAACAGTGCCGCATGGGTATTACAGAGTGATTTCTACAATTGCTCTCCATGTGGTTTCTGTTTTCTTCTACGTTTATTTTTTAATTCTCAATTTTCAATTCTCAATTTATTAAAATGCTCGATAAAATCATAGAGATCATTATGACGATCCTGCCCTTTCTGGGTAGTAATCGCAAGAAGCGCAAAGCAATGGCGCAAGAAGTAAAAGAGTTCAGTGAACTGGTGAAAGACCAATATAC
Organism: Bacteroides sp. MSSM.1001136sp1_RTP21357st2_D2_RTP21359_211015; assembly: GCF_040913205.1. Taxonomy (NCBI): domain Bacteria; kingdom Pseudomonadati; phylum Bacteroidota; class Bacteroidia; order Bacteroidales; family Bacteroidaceae; genus Bacteroides; species Bacteroides sp. MSSM.1001136sp1_RTP21357st2_D2_RTP21359_211015. The sequence goes on from NZ_JBDFVF010000011.1 coordinate 25,046, forward strand.
ATTTCTGATGCAGCAGTTGGAAAAAGTGTTGAAGGATTATTTCGACCTTAGCTCGAGAGTGAAAGAGATGCATACAGAGATCTTCTCGCTAAGAGGTCAACTGGCACAGGCTGCTGCCTTGCAATGTATCAATAAAGAGTGTCCACAACGTAGTGTGGCAGAGGCATGATAGTGATTCAGTCTATTTAATCCATCCATGAGAACTATAAATCTGATAGTAATCCATTGCTCCGCTACGCGCGAAGATAAGAGTTTCACAGAATATGACCTGGACGTCTGTCATCGCAGACGGGGATTCAACGGAGCGGGGTATCATTTCTATATCCGCAAGAACGGGGACATAAAATCTACCCGTCCGATAGAACGGATCGGTGCGCACAGCCGCGGTTTCAACAAGGAAAGTATAGGGATTTGCTATGAGGGTGGACTCGACTGCAAAGGACAACCGAAAGATACCCGTACCGAATGGCAGAAACATTCGCTCCGGGTATTGATTCTCGCTTTATTGAAAGATTACCCGAATTGCCGGATATGTGGACACCGGGATCTAAGTCCCGACCTGAACGGAAACGGCGAGATAGAACCGGAAGAATGGATCAAGGCCTGTCCCTGTTTTAATGCTGAAACGGACTGGGGAAAAGTCTGAAAGAAGATACATTCAACTCAAATAAAGATGCCGCCTCCCGTTTCTCCAAATTCAAATACAGGTAATTGTCAAACTGTTTTCCAAATTCATTAACTACCGTTGTCTTACCGACTTGCCTTGCTCCACGCAATATCAAAGGCTTCCTGTGCGTATCGACTTTCCATCTTTCCAAATGAAATAATATATCTCTTTTAAACATAAGCAATAAACTTATTGATTTTCAGCAATAAATTTATAAAAAGTTTCCAAAGATGGGGCAAAACATCATTGATTTTGTTCCAAAGATGGGGCAAGATGCCAGTGATTTTGTTTTAAAGATGGGGCAAGCCACACTAATACTGTTACAAAAATGGGTCAAAACAGAATTTATATAGTTACAATCAGCTGATTTACAAATTAGACGATTTACTATGTACCGACTCCAATCGTACATCGTAAATCGTCTAATCGTCTAATAAGTTCGTCTATTATTTCACGTCGAATGCAGCTTCAATCAGTGCTTTCAAGTTCAGATAATGACTTCTGTATATTCCGCTGGAAGCATTTGCCGCATTAGTCAGGTCTCTTTTAAGATCAGTCAACTGTCCGCGTGCAATGGTCGGTGCCTCGGAAGGGAAATCGAAAGCCACAAGCGAATAACCACCCAGACTTCCGAGCGAGCCGGAACTGTTCTTCGGTTTATCAAGCATTCCGATCAACGCATTGACATAAGTCTTCTGCAAGCTACGCTGGGAAGCATCCGGTTTCTTTCCTCCTTGCAGATCGCTCCAGATACTCTTCTTCAAATCACGGAACAAATCGTTGGCCGTGTATGCTTTCGCTCCGTTGACCAGTTCGTTATCCGTCATTTTGTCGAGCGTGCGGCTACTAAGCAGTTGTTTCAATGTACTGCTCTGTACACGGTAGATCGAATTGAAAGTATTGATACCTGTTCTTTCGGTCAGTTTATCATCCATCAGCCAAGTCGGTGTGGTGAACAGTTCTTTGTTCAAGAAGTCGACCGCTTTCTTCTGAATATCTTTCGGTACGTATTCTACCGCTTTCATGTCTGTCTGTTCCACAGAAATCGGATTGTGGTAGATACCGGCAACATTGGTAGTCACATGCCCCACGTACAAGCTGAATTGTCCCACCACATTCTGATACAAGCGGACGGCCTTCATATAACCTTCATTCGGTTCATAAGTCCAGTTCATGATTTCAGGCATCACGCGTTTCAGGTTTTTGATGCCATACGAACTTGCCAACATGGCATCGTCTCCCAAATCCTCACTCTGGTTGCGGGGATCGTTTCTGTCGAGTTCCGTTCCGAACGTGTAACGTTTATCTTCGCGCAACTTCCCGATGATCCACTTATTCAGGTGAGGTATTTCGGCTTCCGCCGTTTCATATTCGGGCATCCAGCGGTAGCCCCACTCAATCGCCCATTTGTCGTAGATACCGATACGGGGGAATATTCCCGAACGTGAGATGTTGTCTTCCGGCTGCGCCACATAGTTGAAACGGGCATAGTCCATGATAGACGGCGTGTGCCCGTTAGCTTCCACCCATATTTTGTCTCTTAGTTTCTCTACCGGGACGGTATTGGAAGAGCCGAAGTTATGACGCAGTCCTAACGTGTGTCCCACCTCGTGGGAGGAGACAAAGCGTATCAGTTCGCCCATCAGTTCATCGTCGAACATCGGTTTGCGTGCTCCCGGATCAATGGCTCCCGCCTGCACGATGTACCAGTTGTAGAGCAGGCTCATCACGTTGTGATACCAGTTGATATGCGTTTCAAGGATTTCACCGCTGCGAGGGTCGTGCACGTGAGGTCCGCTTGCGTTGGGTATATCGGAAGGTTTGTACACGATAGCCGAATGGCGGGCGTCTTCCAGGCTCCAAGAAGGATCGTCCGTCGGCGCTTCTTTGCCGAAGATCGCGTTTTTGAATCCCGCTTTTTCGAAAGCTGCTTGCCAGTCGTTCACACCTTGAATGAGGTAAGGCACCCATTTCTTGGGAGTGGCGGGGTCGATGTAGATGATAATCGGTTTCTTCGGTTCCACCAATTCGCCACGCAGGTATTTCTCGCGGTCTTCGTCTTTGGGTTCGAGACGCCAGCGGGTGATATTCGCTTTATACTTCACTCCTTGCGGATTCTCGTCAAAATCCTTATAGCTCACAGCAAAGTAACCTACCCGGTCGTCGTGCAATCTCGGTTTCATCGGTTCCTTGGGAAGTAATAGCATAGAGCTGTTCAGTTCGTAAGTCAACGGAGTGGTAGAGGTGGCAAAGAAAGCTGCCAGCAGTTTCTCAAGTCCACTGCCTCCTCCTTTCTTCCGCTGGAAGGTACGCACGGTACGTATTTCGATGTTTTGCGGAAAGGCTTTCAGTGTGTCGATATAACTGGCGTCGTCTACCATGCTGCTCGCTCCGATGTTGTCTTTCACCCGGCTGGTGAATGAAAACATTTCGTTGTCCTTACGGATATAGTCGGTCATGTCGATCACGTAGTTGGTAGTTTCTCCTTCTTTGCGGACAGTTTTCAGCGGGAAGGTGGCCACAATGGGTTGAACATTGGAGTTCAATACGGCCTGATACATGCCCAGTGTATCAGCAGAATGTTCGAGATAAGAGATTTCACGCACGAACAGTTTGTCGCCGCGTCCTTTCTCGAAACGGATCACTTCGTCGCTGATGTAATCTCCCGGATAGCCGACTTTCCGCTTCTGCGCGTCTACCGGTGCTTTCACAACTCTGTTCACAATCAAAATATCACGTCCGAAAAGAGAGTCGGCTATTTCGAAAAAATATTTACCATCTACATAATGCACTTTGAAAAAGCCGTCCATTGTTTTGGCTTTGCCGGTGATTACTTTTGCGTAAGGTTGCAGAGCATCTTTCTTACTCTTGGCAATGGAGTCAGCCTTGGCTTTATCCACCGCTTCCGTCTTGCTCTTCTTTTTCTTCTTTTTCTTGAAGATGTCCGTCGATTGTGCTCCGGCCAATGGGATAATCATTGCCAGAATCATCAGAATTGAAACTAATTTCTTCATGCTTTCTTTTTTAATATTTATATACAGATACAAAGATAATAATTATTCGATACCGGCAATGCCATACATATTTAAGTTGTTGATACTAGACATCTTTTCATTCGGTTTGCCTGAAATAGTATATTCCTGTCCATCAATTGTCAAAGTAAAATTATAGGTATAAGTTAGCCCTGTTTCAAAAGGTACGGCAATCATCATATAACAGGTCTCCAAACTGGCACCAAAATACCCGGCAGTTATCTCGAAGCCGCCATTAGGAAGATTATAAGTAATACTGTTTATCGGAGTACCGGAAATTTTACCTGTCGACAAATCTACAGTTGCTCCATCTTCGTAGGCAATCGGATGGTCACAGCTCACCACCACTTTAGTAAATTTCTTACCGACAAAAGAATCCGGGCATCCCGCACCCGGTAAAGTGATTTGAGAAAACAATGGTTTGAATTCTCCCAAAGAAACAGTTGCAGCAGAATAGCTAGATGTAGTAGCCGAAGCATAAGCAAAGCTATAATTACGATGCGGCATAAACTCTGATTCATAATACTCCTGCACAGCTAAGTTGGGCAAAGCGACAGCCTTATAATCTTGTGAAGCTGCGTTATAGGGCGTATAGGCATAAATAGTGTGATCGCCACCCTTAAATCCTGCAGCAAGTTCGGAAGAAGGATTCAGCGTAATATCTTCAGTCACACGACTATCACGATCATATACTATATACGTTTTACCATCCAATTCTGTAGTAGTAGCCACCGCTACTTCCGACGGAGCATACGGCAAGTTTTCCTGCGGTTTGCCATCGGACAACACATATATTCCTATCTTGTCCGCTTCAATCCATCCCTGGCTTCCATGGGAATACACATTATAAGCACCGGAAACAGCAATTTTCCCCACTACGGGAATATCTGCATCTTCTTCTTCACCATCGTCACTGCTGCAACTTACTGAAGACAATACTAAAGCTACACAAGCAGCAAAATAAAACAGTCTATTTTTCATACTTTTCTCGTTTAAATGATTAATTATTTACTGATAGGTTATTTTCTTTTTCCAATTAATATTCTCCTTCATAGTTCGTGCACCATACCATGCCTTTCACATCGCCAAACCCGCTAAAAGTCTTCAATTCCAAATCGGGAGCAAAACCTTCGAAGAGACGTACCATCTGGCTCGTGTTTACATCGATGATGGCGATATCCCCATTTTCCTGCGAAAGTGCCAGCCGGAAATTCGGATCAGTGCTATTTCCCCCATAGCCATAAAACTCACAAACAACAGGACTTCCACTGATGCCGGTGATACGGCTGCCCGCTGTGTAAGCCAGCATATGGCTGCGCATCTGCATACTGTATATATAGAGATTCTTATCTCCGTCGGTAAAGTAGAAATAAGGGTTCTTTTCAAAATTGGAGGACATCTTAATGACACTTTGCGGAGTCAATAAGGAGCTGCCGCTGAATCCGTATTGATCCGTACCGGTTATCAGGTGAGAGTTATTATCCATGTCTTTTACGGCAAACTCGTGCAAATCATAATTTCCGGTTCCCTGCACGTCAATCAGCGACACGTAGTTTGACCAAAATGTCAGCCCGCCGTTGGAGGCTACATCTTTCTTTTCGTAAGCGCCTATTGCCAGGCAGTGGGTTCCCGCTCCCATATTGTTCACCCGCAACACACCGGAGGGAACTTCCAAATCCTGATCGTATGTTTTGAAGTAGACGATGGCAGGAGTATAAACTGCTCCCCACTGCGGATAATGTGTAATGCCGATAAAACGGGCATTTTGCTCATCATACAAGATACAACGTTCTTCGTCGGCACACCAATAAGTGACGTTGTGGAACGGTGCGAAACAGGTGATACGGCTACCTCCCTCAAACTCATACGGCATGACGCCGTACTTCCCGTAATAAGGAATCGCTTTATTGTCAGTGCCTACGGCACGGATATACACTTCCCCCTGTTCGGAGCAAATCACGTAATATTCTTCTTTGAAAGCGAGGTCCATTATCTTCAAGTCATCCGGTTCTTTACGGTTCTCGAATTCGTCGGCAAGCCACATGTCTTTTTGCAACAAATTACCGTCCAGCGTGACACTTCCACTGCCCTGATTTATCAGGACTTTCGGTAAGCCCGAAACGTAGGAACCGGAGATAGAGCCTAATACATAATAGTAGTAGATTCCCTGCGGATCTGTACCTAAACCACCTTCGATGGTGCTCTCCACATTGTGCGTCACCCGAAAGGCCGGATTGATGAAAGACAAGGCAGATTTTCCGTCTCCCTTATCGGAGAGAATCATCCAGCCCCAGTCGAAACTATTCTTTCCCGTCAGGGTGTATTTATTGCTGATATACGTTTCGTTCGTTTCCTTATTGATTACTTTCAGTATCAGTTCGTATGTCCCGCCTTTCTCGAACTGGTATTTCAGATGATAGCCAGTGTAGATCAGTTCACGGTTCAGGTACCATTGGACGGTGAAAAGTTCGTCTACGTTTCCGATGTCGGTTGAGAAGTTGACGGGAGCATCCATCTCGAAAAGGTCGCCTACCATAAATGTGTAGTCCGACGAAGCGGAGTTCACAAAAGAGACTTTGGTAGAGTTTGTATAGCCATAGTTTCCCAAATCGTCATAACAGCCGGTTATCACGAGAAGCTGCAGGATTGAAATGAATAGTATTGTTTTTCGCTTCATAGTTTATTGTCAGTTATCGAGAATGGTTTCATACAGCGGTGTCACTCCATCTGTATCATAATATTGGTAATTGCCTTGCTGCCACTGGTCTTTCCACCAAGCCTTGAAGTCGGCTATCAGATTGACAAACTCAATGCCGGTGTATTTATCCAATGATTCGAGTATCTCGCCATCCATGAAAATGATAAAAACACGGTATTTCATATCCGAGTATACTCCCAGATTGGCCGCTGAACTCTGGCTCCACCACACAGGGCAGGAAATCCGGTCGGTCACTTGAATCGTGACGTATTGATATTCTGCCGGGCCTACCAGACAGTTTTCCACTGCATCCAGCGAAAGGGTAAGTGTATATTCTGTGTTGAGCAGTGCTTCATTACGATAGACGGTGACTTCGTAGGTGTCTTCTGCCAGTCCTTTATGGAAGATGCCGGAAGTCAAAGGGGCATAATCGATGCCGGAACGGGCGGTGCTCTTCTCTCCCACTGCGGAAATATCACAGGTAGCATTTTCTTCGAGCAGGTAGCCAAGAAGTGTCATTTTCACTTTCACGGTTCCTTCCCGAAGCAAGGGTGCATCCGTAGCAAAATTGAATGTTATTTTCTGGGGAGACTTATCGTTCATGTAAGTAAAATAGACGTAGTTGTCTCCATGATAAACTTCCAGTTGCTCTTCGCTGCAGGAGGCGAAAACAAGCAGCAGGCAGAAGGTGGTATATGTCAATATTCGTTTCATCTTATCCGGGCATTAGTTGGTTGTTTCACTGGTAGGCAATGGAAGTACATAAGAACCTGTCATGTTGATTTCTCCTTCCTCGTCGGAATCGGGCACGGTGGAGAGGTTCATCCGTTTGTAGGTGTAGAAGGTTCCACCTTCGCCTATCATTTCTTTCCGTATATCGAGCAGTATTTCGGCATCCAGTTGTTCACGGGTGCTGACTGTCAGACTAAGGGTACGTTCAGCTCCACGGGCTTTTCGAACTGTTTCGAGGTAGTTGATTCCTTCGGTTATCTTGCCATTATAGCTACTGATCTCCGCCAGGATATGACAGATTTCACTGAACCGGATCACTGGTATCATCGGATTCTCCATTGCTTCTACTACTGATTCTACGGAAGGGTTATACTTCAGTGTGTAATACTTCGACTGGGTTTCATTGGTAGTCCCGATCAGGTAGGTGAGCCGATAGTCGGTATATACACCCGTGTTGTCCGAAGCAAACAGGGAAGGGATATTTGCCAACGGCAAACGGGTGGTTGACGAAGAAGAGGAAGAGCCCCATACGGCCTGTTCATAATCCGTAGCCAGCTGTTTCTTGTACAAGCCGAACAATATGTCGTGGGAGACTTTTGTATATCGGGAATTGAGATTGCAGGTAATGTTCTCTCCTTCTGTAAAGCCTATCCACCGTTTCTGCTGGTAATAGGTGTTGTAAAGTTCTTTGGCGGCTGTCTCGGCATTCTTGTAGTAGGCAGGACCGGCATAGATGCAGACACGGGCTTTCAACCCCAGCAATGCCAGATAGTTGAAGCGGATGCCACGATACCAGAAGAATGCTCCCATATCGTCTATATAGGAACCGGAGTTGAAGCGGTAGCGGGCATTCCATTCGGGAGTAGGTTCGTACATTTGTGAAGCGTACATCGCTTCGGGATGGTATTCGGTGTCAAACTTACGCAGAATGTCTTCCGCTTCGAGCAGGTCTTTCAGGACTTTCTCGATAAAATCGGTAACAGTGCATTTTTCTACCACTGCGGCTTCGTATTTATCGCGGTAAGGAAGATAGGAGCCCGAAGGATTGGTTGCCGTTGCAGGAGCAAACAAGCGAAGCAGGTCAAAATGTATCATGGCTCTTAATGACAAGGCTTCGGCGTAAATGAGGTTTTTCTCTTCTTCTCCGTATTCGAACAAAGAGATGTCCGTGGGCCGGATGTTCTCGATGAGCTTATTCAGGTTGGCTATCACTTTATAGCCTTTTTCCCAGATAGCTGTCACGACGGGTTCGGTGTCGACCGTGTTATAGATAAGTTCGGAAGCGTCGGCATACATCGGAGAGATGGTTCCGGCCTTTTGATTGTATTGCTGGGAGATGGCACTAAGGAATCCCCAGCTTAGTTGCTTACCGTAAAGTTCGTCGGACGCCAGATTGGTGTAGATACCATTCAGGGCATTCCGGTAGCCGAAACCGGTGGAAAACAGATCGTCGTCGGCAATCGCATTGTCGGGCGTTACGTCCAGCCAGGCATTGCAGGAAACGGCTAACATTCCTGTCAGGGCTATTAGTATATGGCTGATTAGTTTCTTCATTTGTATGGTTAGAATATGATGTTAGTAGTCAGATTGAATGAACGCGAATAAGGATAATCCAGTCCCCGTTCCTGACGGATGGTAGACCAATAGAACAGGTCGTTCATCGTGAACGAAAGACGCAGGTCGGACAGATGGAGTTTCTTTAATTGTTCGGGACGGAAATTGTAGCTCATTGTTAATGAACTCCATTGCAGGGTATTGTTTTTCTGTACAAAACGCGAAGATGCGCCGGTGGTGACATTACGGTCACGAATATCTTTCATGGTGGTTATGTCTCCCGGTTTCTGCCAACGGTCGAGCAATACCCGCTTATCTACATTGTCATTTTTAATGTCGGCATTCTCTACATAGGAGACGAGGGTATTGTTGTAAGCATCTCCACCAAAAGTATAGAGGAAAGAAGCAAACATGGATAACTGTTTATAGGACAGGGTATAACCGAATGAGCCTTGTCCCTTGGGAGCTGTATCGCCAATGATGGTCCATTCGTCGGCAGACCATACATCGGTAACGTCACCATTCCGGCGAAGGTAGATTTCTTTGCCGTTTGTGGGGCTGATTCCCAATGACTTCATCCCGTAGATAGAGGTCAGAGAGGCTCCTTCGTAATATTTCAGGTATGTTTTAGCATATTTTGAATCGGAGCTGCTTTCGGGGTTATATCCGCTGAACAGTTCTTCCACTCTTTTATTATAGTCGCGCATTGCCTGGGAGATTTCAACAATCGTGTTTTTGTTTCTTGCAAAGCTGCCGTAGAGCTGGAAGAGCCAGTTTCTGTCACTGTAAAATCGTGCCCGCAGTTCCAGTTCGACGCCGGTGTTTTTCACCTTTCCCATGTTTTCTTTGTAGGAAGTGAATCCGGTAGAGGAAGGGATGGTATAATCGGTTATCAGGTCGATGGTACGCTCGTCGTAGGCAGAGGCTTTCAGATAGATTTTATCGTGCCACAGTCCGATTTCAACTCCATAGTCGAGGGTGTATTTACGTTCCCATTTCAGGTTCGGATTTCCCATCTGATAGAGGAATACACCGTAGCCTGTGGGATACCAGCTGTCTGTTTGCAGCTGATACATATCTTTGGCCGAATAGAGGGAGAAGTTGGTCTTTCCGGTCAGTCCGTAGGAGGCACGGAACTTCAACATGGAAAAGAGTTCATTCGACTTCATAAAATCATAATTATGAATGTTGATTCCTGCTCCTGTTGACCAGAACATGGACCATCTTTTATCGGAACCAAATTCGGAAGAACCGTCGATACGTCCTGTAAGGTCGGCGAGATAGATATTGTTGTAGGTGTAGTTGGAAGTGAGCAAGGCTCCTACCAAGCGGGTGGTATTGTCGGAGCTGCTGGGCTTTCCGTATACTTCTGCCGCATAGTTTGAAGAGACAAGGTCGCCACCAGGGAATCCCCGGTAACGTGTTTCGGAAGCAGTGCTCTGCGTTTGTCTCATGTTGGAGGACAAGCAGATATTGAGATTGTGTCCCTTGAAGGTATTGTTGTACATGAGTGACAGGCTTCCGTCTATCACTGTTCTCTTTTGTGTGGATTCTGTTTTTTCACCATTGATGTTGCCTGTACTGGCTGAATAACTGGCCGATGCGGGATCTTTGTACAGATCACCGGTAGAATTTCTCATCAGGACGGAAAACTGACCGCGCAGACGCAGACCGTCGGTGATACGCCAATTCAGACTAAGATCATCGGTTACTTCATCATAACCGGAATGGTCGAAGCTGTTGTAGAAGTTGATTTCGTACAGTGGATTTACTTGTGTGCCGCTAGCCCCGTCGAACTTTTCGAGACGGCGCACATAATCGCCATTTTCATCATACAGACGCATATAAGGAAGTAAATGGGAGTAATCGCTGAATGAATTGAAGGGGACATCTGTACTTTTGTTATAAGTGTAGGTCACTTTGTTCTTTATTTGTAGTCCGCCAATGCGGTAGTCTACATAAAAAGCGGCATTGGCATTCTTACGGGAAGAGTGTTTCATCACTCCTTCCGTTCCTCTGAATCCCAGTTCCACTCCCCAGCGCACGTCGTTTTCTCCACCGTCTATGAAAACGGAGTGCTTATGGTTCAGAGCCGTGCGTAGTCCTTGAGAAAGCCAATAGGTATCGACACCTGTCAGTACATTATTGAGTCGTTGGTAGTAACCGTTGGTATAGGGGTCTATTTCCGGGGTGTTGCTGTCATATAGTCCTGCCAGGCGTTCGGTTTCCAGCTTCTCACGGGCGTTCATCAGATTGTAGGAGGATAAATCCGGCAGTTCGGCAGAAAGTACTCCGGAATACTGTACACGGAACTTTCCGGCTTCAGGCGCACGCCGTTCAATGACAATTACTCCGTTGGCCGCACGTGAACCGTACATGGCAGTGGCGGCAGCATCTTTCAGGATATTGATGCTGTGGATGCTATTCATATCGAGGTCGTATATCTTTTCTACATCGACTTCAAAGCCGTCCAGTATGAAGATAGGCAGGTTGGAATTACCGCTTAGCACTTCCCGCGAAATGGAGGAGGTGGAGGTCTGCCCAAGTGTCGTTTCTCCGATACCGGTCTGACCACGCAAGACGAATTGAGGCAGGCTGTTGGGATCGGAACCAGCAGCCAGATTCTCCTGTATTCTGAAAGAGGGATCGAAAGTCTGAATGGCCGAAATCAGGTTGTTCGGGTTGACTTTTAACAGGTCTTCTTTCTCTATCTTTGTGGTATTTCCTGTGAAACTTTCTTTCTGTATGGAGTTATAGCCGGTTACAATCACTTCCTGAATACTTTCGGTAGCTTCTACCATCTGCACATCGACTTTCTGCCGGGAAGTGACTTTGATTTTACGGGTTTCAAAACCGATGTAAGAATAGATAACCAGACCGCCTTTTTCGGGCAGGGTCAATACATAGCAACCGTTTATATCGGTAATTACACCAGTAGAATGACCATCCAAACGAATCGTCACTCCTACCATCGGTTCTTTAGAGAGTTTCTCAATCACCCGGCCATAAACATAATTTCCGTGTGGAGGAAGAAGATATGTCTCTTTTGAATTATTTTTGTTTTGGGCTATTGCATTAGTAGATAGTGATAAAATGTATACAAACAATAAGATTCTATTCAAAGCCCCGGAATTTAGCTTTTGCATAACGGATATATATAGTTATTACACCCGCAAAAGTATTCTTATATGATAGACGGAGCAATCACGAATTTTAGGTATTTTACACAACTATTATACCAAAATATAATTAAAGCAAAATCTTTTTGCTTCTGTTTAGGTATTAATCAATAGCAAAAAGAATAACTGCATCATTTATCCTCTATCAAAAGGCAAATGATGCAGCTGTCGGTTATATCTGTTTTTTTTATAATGCCAGACGGTATATCTCTTTGCTGTCCTGTTTCGCTAATTTGACATAGTTGCCTACCAATTCACCTTTATTCCGGTGCAGACTATCTGCAAGGCGGTCGATGTCGGGATTCTCAATGCCAAGTTCTTTGAAGGTCACAGGCAGGCCGATGGAAGTAAAGAAGGATTTCAGACGGGAAATTCCTTCAAGGGCTACCGCCTTTTTATCGTCTGATTCTGCCACTCCCCACACTCGGATGGCGTATTGGGCTATCTTATCCACATTGTGTTCTGTCATCCATGTCATCCAGGCAGGGAAGATTACGGAGAGTCCGGCACCATGAGTCACGTTATAGATGGCGCTGATTTCATGTTCGAGGAAGTGGGAAGCCCAGTCCTCTTCACAACCTACACCACAGGTTCCATTGTGGGCGATCGTTCCGCACCACATCAGATTGGCACGGGCTCCGTAGTTTTCAGGTTCTTTCATGACGGTGGTTGCTTCTTTGATGATGGCAAGCAGTGTACCTTCGCACAGGCGATCGCCTATTTCTACATCTTTCGTGTTGGTGAAATAGCGTTCCATGATGTGTGCCATCATATCGGCAATGCCGCAGGCGGTTTGGAAAGGAGGAAGTGTGTAGGTCAGCTCGGGGTTCATCACGGCAAAAACAGGACGCAATACACCGGGAGCACGGAGGCTTAATTTCTGTAAGCCATCGACTTTCGTGATGACGGTGTTACCGGAACCTTCGCTTCCGGCAGCAGGAATCGTTAACACAACGGCTACTTTCAATGCTTTCGTCACAATGGCTTTTCCGATGTAGAAATCCCAGAAATCTCCGTTGTAAGGAACTCCGGCTGCAATGGCTTTCGCCGTATCAATCACAGAGCCACCACCAACGGCGAGCATCATGTCTACGTTTTCTTTCCGGCAGAGGTCGATTCCTTCATACACTTTCGTGTCTATCGGGTTAGGCTGTACACCGCCCAGCATACAATAGGGAATACCTGTTTCCTGCAATGATTTCTCAACACGAGCCAATAATCCGCTGCGTATCACAGAGCCACCACCATAAACAATCATTATTTTGCGTGCACCGTATTTCTGTACTAACACTCCAGTCTGCGCTTCCGTATCCCGACCGAACACGAATTCAGTAGGGCTGTAAAAGATAAAATTATTCATTGTCGTTTTCTTTATAGGTCTTTTCGTCAGTCTTTTCTATAGATCCAAATAGAACTCCTTTGACAAGTTTTTCTATAAGTTCTTTTATAGAGCCCTTCATAAGAGTCTTTATAGATCAGACAAAGTTATAAATTTAAGCAGAATATCTTTCTTTTGATTGTTTAAAATTTCCTACTTTCATTAGTACAAGTCCGATTACAATCCAGACCATTTCGCGTACACGGGTAATCAAAGCGGCATAGACTCCGTAAGCTCCGGAAAGGGAAAGGCCGCCTACGGCGAGGGCAAAGCCACCTTCACGACCTCCCAATTGCATAGGCAGGAAAAACAGCAGATTAGCAAGTAAAGAAGAGAAAGCCGCAATCAAGCAGCAGTCGGCAAAGCTGACATGGGTGGTCAGCACGTTCAGTATCAGCCATATTTCAAGACAACTGACTACACGGGCGATATATTCCAGTAAGAGGGCGCTATAAAAGGTTTGTTTCTTTTGTTGGTGGAGAAGGGCAATTTGTTTGTCTATATTCTCCAACTTCTCTTTATGCGCATTTGCAAAATGAAATACTTTCTTTTTCAGAAAAGGAATACGACCACCCATACGGACAAAAGCCACAGCCATCCCCTGCCGATAGCCTTTCATAAAAAGAATAACAATCAGCAAGCAAAAGACAGTAATAGCTCCTAAGATTATCCCCATCATCCACCCCACCGGATAGAGACAAACGTAAAGCAACACTGAACTTAACCAAAAGCAAAAGTGGGAAAAGATATGCATCATCACATAAAGAATCACGGAAGAGGTGGCGCGTTCTATTCCTATATAGGGTTTCAGCTCCATAATACGATATGGTTCGCCTCCCATCAGCCCAACAGGAGTCACGTAATTAAGCGCAAAACCTGTTACTGTGAATTTGTAGAGCCGGACAAATGAAACCCCCGTCTTACCACCACTACGGATGATGATGTACCACGATACTGTATTAATAAGGTAGACAAACAGCCATAGCAACAAAACCAAAGGTAAATATACCCCTGCACGCTTCAAATTCAGCCAAAGCTCCTGATAATCCATATCAAAAGTGAATATCATTATCAGAACGGCAATGATACCAAAAGCGAGAAATATATTACGGTACTTGTTCTTCACTATTTGTGAGACTTATATCTATTTTTTATATGGGTATATATCTGCTTTTATATGAGTATATACTTGCTTTTTGTATGGGTATATATCTCACTTTATTCACATATAATCTTACTTTATATACGTATAATATCTTTCGAAGAATCTTTTGAACGCCGGGATTCTCATCAATATGTATTCGAATACCAGCCAACCGATTAACGCGCAAGAGATGCCAAGTAATACATCAATGATATAATGATGGCATGAATAAATAGCTGTTCCCCAAATGCCGACCATGATAATAGAGAAAAGAGTAACCACATACCACCTGCATTTACCAATAATGGCATACACCAATGCAACTACCATATAGGCCGCGTGCAGTGAAGGCACTGCCGCAAAAACATTAGCATTACGCCCGTAGATAGAATCAAAGATGGTTACTCCGAAGAATGCATCAAAGCGTCCCAATCCTGCAACATTACCCGGTGTGTTTAATATCGGTTCGAAACCGTAGTTGATGGCATACCAAGGCGGAGCGGCCGGATGAATATAATAACCGGCAAAACCAATCAAATTGACAAACAAGAATACTAACGCAAAGCGAAGGTAGGTTTTTCTTTCCTTCTTGAAATACAGGCAAAGACCGAACAGGATGGGAACGGGAACCCAACAAAGGTAGAAGATTCCGGCAAAAACGTCCGCTATCGGCCAGTTGTGTGCAGCGAAGTATTCGCAAGGAGTAACCAGAAGACCATTATCCATTACTCCGAAAAGAGACTTTTCGAGATTATACAGTCCGGCCACATCAATCGGGTTCACTTCGTAGTTGGGGCAAATACGCATCCAGTCATACGAGATTCCAAAAATGGCGAAAGGTAACAGGGCCACAGCCAACTTACGAGTAGGTAATCCGGCAAAAAATAAAACTAAATAGAGTACCGCCATTAACAGGTGCTCGGAACGAAGCCCGATGAAGATACTTGTCAGCAAAAGGAAAAGAGCCATAATGACTGTCACAGTCAGGGCTTCTCTCTTCGACGGCATTTGAATATTCTTTATCATTATAATGTTTTGATTAGACAACTAGACTATTTACTATTGGACTATTTACGATGTACTATTTAGGATGTACGATGTAAATAGTAAATCGTCCAACAATAAATTAATTCATTCTTTCATCGCTTTGTAGCAATGTCTCACACGAGCAAATGCCGTGATATTGGCAAACAGGGCAACAAAAGCCAGAGGAACAATCATAATCAGGATTGGTTCGAAAACGGTGATATCTTTGAAAACGCCACAGAACAAAGCTCCGAGACTGGTCAGCACTACGCGTTCCGGACGTTGCATGAATCCGACTTTACATTCAATTCCTAAGCCTTCGGCACGGGCACGCACGTAGCTTACCATCAGTGAGCCGATTAGTGCCACAAATGCAATGAGTGCATAAAGGAAATAATCTTTCATTGATAAATAGTAACAGATACCAAAGAAAGTCATCAATTCACTGTAACGGTCGAGTACTGAATCGTAAAGCGCACCGAACTTGGAACTCATGTTGCCTAGGCGAGCTACACGTCCGTCCATCATATCGAACAGTCCGGCAAACAAAATCACACCTCCTGCCCAGCCGATAATGGCCAAATCGTTCTGTCCGCCATATATGCCGGCATATACAAACATACCTGCCGCTACTACATTCAGGATAAATCCGGTAGTGGTGATAAAGTTAGGAGTGATTCCAATTTTAATCATTCCGCGTATCAGGGGATTGATAATCTTATAAATCAACTGTTGTAAATAATCTCTGTAATTCATCTGTTTAAATCTGTTTATAGCTATTTTTATCTAAATCTTCTGTTTTCTCAATCTGTATATATCTAATTCTTTCGTTTTCTCATCAGTCTTTTCAATCCGTTTTTCAGTTTCTTTTTCCGAACAAACTTCTTATATCTATATTCCGGTAAACAAAAAAGCGTTGCATATTATAGTTCCAGAACAGTGCCACGATGACTGCCACTACCACTTTAGGAATAATGAAAAAATCTCCGAAATACAGGCTAAGCGTGTCGCGTACCCAGGGAATCTTCGCTAATGATTCCGTCAGTGCATACGTACCCCACGTGTTTAACCAAACGCTGCAAATCCATACAAGGATAAACTTTGCAGCGACATTCGTTTTCTTTCCTTTCGATTTAAAGGTCCATTTATAGTTGATAACACAATTGACGATTCCTCCATAAATAGCCCCCGCCAGGGTGGCATATACATAGTAGACTTCAAATAGCCTGACCAGAAGAATCGTAACGAGAAAGTCTGCAATAGTTGCCATTTGAGCAGAAAGCTGCGCCCTCAAGAACATGAAGATGCCACCTTTCTGGGAAATCATCCGTGCAACTCTTTTCAGCCAATCACCCATCTTGCTCCCACTAACAAAATAAAACTATACACTCCCGCCAAAACGTCGTCCATCATCACACCTACTCCACCTTTCAGGCTTTCCATACGGCGTATGCCCAACGGCTTGGCTATATCAAAGATACGGAACAGGGCAAAAGCCGCAATCACATACCAAAACCATTTGTCATCATTGGGAACGGCCAACAACGGTATCCACACTCCCACCATCTCATCCACTACCACACGCGAAGGATCTTCTCCCCAATAAGTCTCCAGCTTATCGGCAGCCCAAATGCCGGCGAATGTAAATACAATCACCAAAGCGGCAGTCAGCCATAATACCCAAGAGAAAGGAAAGAGAAAATAAAGTGCAATCCAAATGATAGAAGCCAGTAACGCCCCAGCCGTGCCGGGAGCAAAAGGAGAAAAACCGGAGCCAAAGCCCGTGCCTATAAAAACAGGTAGAAAGGGAGGACGCTTCATTTATTACTAATTACTAATTACAAACTACGAGTCGGTTGTGTCACGAGTCCCCCAAACGAATGGGGAATTTGTACAATAAAAAAGTAAAAGTTGAGGTTGAGCATCCACCAGTCTTTATAGGATGGTAAATCTCAATCTCAACTTATTATTTGGGGTTACTGATTAAGCTAAGTAATCAGGTTCTTTTTCACCAATCATGTTACGCAATGTCTGTTTTACCATTCTCCATTGTGTAAACAAGTCGTGTTCGGGCTGATGTTCGAAATCGTGCATCGGGCTCTTGCAGAAGAATGACAACCAAGTCTGGATGCCACACATACCTGCACGCATTGCCAAGTCGCTGAACAACACAAGGTCAAGAGCGATAGGAGCTGCAAGGATAGAGTCGCGGCAAAGGAAGTTCACCTTGATTTCCATCGGGTAGCCCATCCATCCGAAGATGTCGATGTTGTCCCATGCTTCTTTGTTGTCTTTGCGGGGAGGATAGTAGTTGATACGTACTTTATGATAAACATCTCCGTAGAGATCCGGATATTTTTCCGGTTCGAAGATAGTGTCGATTACAGACAGCTTGCTGACTTCTTTTGTCTTGAAGTTGTCCGGATCATCAAGCACTTCACCGTCGCGGTTACCGAGGATATTGGTAGAGAACCAACCGTTCACACCCAGCATACGGGTTTTGAACATCGGAGCCAATACGGTTTTCATCAATGTCTGACCACTCTTAAAGTCTTTACCGGAGATAGGTACATTCTTTTGTTTAGAGAATTCCCACATAGCAGGAGTATCCACACACAAGTTAGGAGCACCCATTACGAACGGAGCGTCTTCTGCAATAGCAGCATACGCGTAACACATACTCGGAGAAATCACGTCTGTATTGTTTTCCTTCATTGCTTTCTCTAAAGCAGCGAGTGACATGTGTTCGTCAGACAGCGGAATGTAAATTTCAGTACTTGCAGCCCAAAGCACCACTACGCGTTCGCAGTTGTTAGCAGCTTTGAAGTCGCGGATATCCTGACGAAGTTGTTCTACCATTTCCCAACGGGTAGCAGCCTTCTTCACGTGTGTACCGTTCAGACGTTTTGCCCAGTTGTGATCGAAAGCAGCCGGCATCGGTTTGATAGCTTCCAACTCTTCTTTTACTCCATTCAGGTCTTTTTCTTTCAAAACCTCGGCGTACATAGCAGCTTCGTATGCGTTGTCCGGGAAAATATCCCATCCTCCGAAAACAATGTCTTCCAAATTCGTCAAGGGCACAACGTCCTTGATGAGTTTTTCTTCGTTGTTCTCCATGCGCATTGTGGCTAACTGTGTAATAGATCCTATCGGTTTTGCCAGTCCCTTGCGAGAGGCTAGTGTACCTACAATCATCGTGGTAGCTACCGCACCACCCACTCCAACTACCAATACGCCAAGACGCCCGGTAGCGGGTTTAATTTCTTGTTTCATTTCTATTCTATTAAAATTAAACTAAAATTGATGCAAAAATAAGATTAATTAATTACTAATACGGTCTTTATTTGTCATATAAACATTGCAATTAGCAGGATTTAACTTTTAAAAGGTCATGTGGAGACTTATTCTCAAGCCTGATCTGTCAATCCCGGGCGAATCACGATAAGTGAGCCTCCAGATATAGTCCAAACGTAACACCTTGAAAATGTTTTCAATACCGACACCCGCCTCCACATAAGGTGTTTTTCCCATTGTTTGTGTGTTCTCTATCGGAAAAGCGAACAAACCGTCACTCAAAGCCGGGTTGTTTTTATCGCTCAAATGTCCATATAATCCACGACAGGAAACTATTTCTCTCCATTTAAGTTTTTTCAACAACGGTACCCGGTTGAACAGCCATCCGTTGAGGAAATAAGTAACATCCCACGAGAAATACTCATCGTTCATAAACTCCATCGCATTCATCAACGAGTAAGATTCCGGTTGGATGGTATAAGAAAGGTTGGCATTAGGCATGATAAGCAACGGGAAAGGTACTTTATCCCACACTTTACCTGCTTTTAGTATAACGTCCGTATAGCCGAACGCGGAAAACCAGAAGCGTTTCTGAATACCGGCTTCGGTATGATTGTAAGTGTAATCGCTGCCCAACGCTCCTTTTCCGGCAATGGTATGAGACAAGGTAAACACCGGTGCATCCAACGATACGGGAAAACGGTTCCATTGAGTCTGGAAGAATTTCTCATTCGGAGCATAACGCAACTTCAACTCTGCGGCACTGATAGAGAAATCTTTTACCGGGGTGTAGGTATCTCCTTCTTTCTTTAAAAAAGGAATCAGGTAGGAGGACTCATCTTTCCGTGTACGCGCTGTCAACTGGAAAGAAAAGCCGGAATAAAACTCATTGGTATAGGTCATCTCCGCCTGCCGGAAATAGCCGATACGGTCGTCCTTCTCACGTTTCAAGGCCAAGAACACATTGTCTTTGCTTGTATACAGGTAATTTTGTCCATACTGGTTCACATCTGATTCGTAACGCAATTTCAATGAATGGATGGGAAATTCATTGGCGTATTCTTTCTTCTTCTTGAAAGAATATTCCAGTTCCGCCAATCCTTTCACTCTTTCATCTTTAAACCCGTAAGCCACATATCCTTTGCCAAACAGGTGCGGATTGAGCCAGGCGGTAGTCATACCTCCGGCACGGATACGGGGGCCTTCCAATGTGTTACCGCTGATAGTGGCATTCATCGGGCCGATATAGAAAAGTGGCGCTTCTTTGGAGGTAGGAATATATCCCGTGAAGAGAATGGAAAGCACTTTCTCCGTCCAGTAATACACCGGATAACTGCGTAATTGTGTCATCAGGCGGTCTACCGAGTTTTCCTGCTGGGAGATGGCGGCTTGCGGACGATTCTCCGCCCAGAATGTTTCGGGACGCGACAGGGCTTCCGTCTCTTCAATAATACGTTCGGGTTTGGTGAAGGCTTTGTCGGCTTCGGCAGTCGGCGTAAAGGTGTAGTTGCTGTAATCCGCTACCCGGCGGGCAAAAATACCGTCCTGTCCTTCGGTCAGTTTAAACTCAACAGTGATACTTTCATGATCGAGCAGGCGTGTGCCGTCTTCAGCGCGCTTAAATTCCTGTTCGAGCAACATGTAGTCTACAAAGTTCAGGTTTATCTTTTTGGGAAAGTTGAATACGGCACGTTTAACAAAGTAAGTAGAGTCGAGCGTCACATACAGGTGTCCGTTGAAACCGAAAGACTCGGAATTAAAAGGCGTGAAAGCAAGGTCTGCACAAGGCTCTCCGGCAATCTGCAACGTGTCCATCAGGTAATATTTATAAAAGCCTGTGCCGATACGGGACAAGGGACTGACAAACTTATTCGTAAACAGGGAAATGTTGTTTTCGTAGATATCGACGTCTTTAAAGACTTCATTGATGGCTGCCTGCATCCCTTGTTTAGAAAGAAACTCATCGACACCGGCCTGTTTGCGTCCTTTCACCCATTGCTTCTCGGAACGGGGAGATTTCCGGTAATAGTCTGTGGCAAGCAGTTCACGGGCTGATACCGTCAGAATCGGTTTACCGGTAACGGCAGAAGTATCTACATATTCCGTCAGGAAATCAAATTTACGATATAGCCATTTTTTCTGTTTCTCTTCATCGAAGTTATTCAACGCAAAGGTGGTCTTTTCATAACGTTCGCGTTGCCAGAAGTCTTTCTCGTAGGGAGAGTAGTTGTCACGGCTTTCAATCATACGGCGGACAAATTCCACAGCAGGATTATCTTTCTTCCGGTAGTGCTCACGTTTGGGTTTGACTACCACTTCACCAAGCGCGTATTCGGTAGGCGCAAGCGCTACTTTATAGGATGCATTACGGGCAGGGCGAATGGTGCGGACATAGTCATTATATCCGATTACAGAGATTACAAGCACTGCTTCGGAGCGGTGGGTTTTGAAGTAAAAGCGTCCGTCGCTTCCGGTAGTAGTTCCTTCGGTCGTGTCTTTTAAGCGTACAGATGCATAAGGCAAAGGTTCTTTGGTCAGAGAATCAGTCACCACCCCTTGTACCACATACTGCGCACTGAGCGGAATACTGATAGCCAATAAAAGAAAGAGCGTCAATGTGCCTTTTTTCATTAATCTCATACCTTAAATCCTATTGAATTGAGCGGGGCAAAGGTAGGAGTGATTTCAAGACAAAAAAAGGTCTATTTGACGGAAGAAATGTTCTTATTTGACACAATTAGGGGAAAGTAATACGGAATCGGGTCAGTCCGTCGGCATAGGTTCGCAAAGAGAATGTGCACCCATGACGCATCAGTACTTCGCGAATAAAGATGAGTCCGATTCCCTGACCGTTCGGTTTGGTAGAGAAGAAAGGACTGAACAGTTTAGCTTCTGTTTCTTTGCTGATTCCCTGACCGTTATCTATCACTTCAACAGTGGCCGGAGCGAGGGTGCGGACTATTATTTCCCCATCGGCTTCAATGCTTTCCGCTGCATTTTTGATGATATTTACGAGTACTTGCTCAAACAAAGCGGCATCCAGCATCACATCTTTCAGACTTTCGTCTATTTCCATGCGGAGTGTAATGCGACGGTCATTACACATTCCTTCCATAAACCGCTTGCAGGTGAAAACCAAATCATTCAGATTGACAGAAGAGAGTGTCGGTTCGGGGATTTTCACCACATCGGCAAAACGGGTGATGAAACGACTCATCGAGAAACAACGGTCGGTACATACACGCATCACGTCGCAGATGTCTTCCATTCCTTCTTCGCAGGAAAGGGCTTGTTCTACCGTATCCAGTGTGGAAGTAATGCCGGCAGTCGTGTTGTTCACTTCGTGGGCAATCATGCGAATCACTTTCTCGTATGCTTTCTTTTCCGCTTTCATCACTTCGTCGGTGAGGGTTTCTACCAAGTAGAAGGGATGCTGAAATCCACGATCAATGAAAGAAGAATGAGTACACCGGTAGATATTCGAGTCGTTCAGACGGACGGTTACCTTCTCTCCTTTCGGGAGGTTGGCTAATTCCACCGCTAACGGAGAATCAATCTCTTTCATCTTCTTGCCTTGTACGTCTTCCAAACGAACACCCAGCATTTTCAAAGCCATCGGATTCAATTCCGAAAGGTCTTCATCAAGGGAAGTTATAATCACTCCCATTGGAGAAGCTTTAATCAGCAAATCGAGAAAATTATTCTGTTCACGCAGGCGGAGACGTTCATTCTTTAGCTGTTCCATCATGCGGTTGAAGATATTCACCACACGATCGGCCTCATATTGGCCTACAGGGCTAAGACGGCTACTGAAATCCTGCTCACGCAACAGTTCCATACCGCTTCCGATTGTATTCAACGGCTTCACAATCTTACGATAGAAAAAGGTCAGATAAATGAGGATGAAAAGTATCAGCCCCTCCCCTATGTAGAAAAAGATTGTATTCAGTTGACTGGAAAGGAACAGCAATACACTACCTAATGCCAGCAGCAGAAAGACTAGTATGTAAAAGAATCCTTTTATACGCACGTTATCTGTGGTTAACGGTTAATCTTAATATTATTAGGCACGTGCCTAAATTTATCACATTGTTATATTATATTTTTCGAGACGACGATAGAGTGCTGCACGGCTGATACCCAATGCCGTAGCTACCTGACTCAAATTTCCTTTGTAACGGTCCAACGCCTGGAGAATGGTCTGGCGTTCTATTTCATCCAAAGTCATACCGACCAGAGCTGCGCCTTCGGTCACTCTTGCGTCATCGTGGCGAATATACTGCGCATCAAAGTCGGAAGCATCAAGCAGCGGTTTACCACTTACCAAAATGGTACGTTCCACCAAGTTCTTCAATTCACGAATATTCCCCGGATAGGGCAAACGGCTCAAGAATTGCAGGGCATCGGCAGAGAACTCCGTACGGGGCAATCCGTTGGTTACCGCCTGACGGTCGGCAAAATGACGTGCCAGCAAGGGAATATCTTCACGACGTTCGCGCAAGGCCGGCAGTTTCACTGTTATCAGATTGATACGATAGAAGAGGTCTTCACGAAAAGTACGTTCGCCTACCATTTTGCGCAAATCGGCATTGGTGGCTGATACTACCCGGATATCCGTCTTGCGCGGACGGCTGTCGCCGAGCACTTCAAATGTCTGATCCTGCAATACACGCAGTAACTTCACCTGGCACGAAGGGTCGAGATCACCTATTTCATCCAGGAAAATCGTCCCTTTATTTGCCATTTCAAAACGTCCGATACGGTCTGCGGAAGCATCGGTAAAAGCTCCTTTCTTGTGCCCGAACATTTCACTTTCGAACAGGCTTTGGGAGATACCTCCAAGATTCACTTTCACAAAGGGATGTTTGGCACGCTGACTGTTGATATGAATGGCCTCGGCTATCAATTCCTTACCTGTCCCGCTTTCCCCTGTAATGAGGACAGAGGCATTGGTCTTTGCTATGCGGGCAATCGTATTCAACACATCCATCAATCCCTGGCTACGCCCGATGATGTGGCTGCGGTCGAAAGAATCGCTCTGTTCCTGCGTTGTTTCCTGTGGAGTGCCCGAAAGTTGGAGTGCCGTTTCGATGCGTTGCAACAAGGCGGCATTATTCCAGGGCTTCGTTATGAAATCAAAAGCTCCTGCCTGCATTCCTTGCACGGCAAGTTGGATACTTCCCCAAGCAGTCATCAATATCACCGGTGTTTCGGGACGGAATATTTTTACTTGTTTGAGTAGGGTCAAACCCTCCTCACCCGTTGTAGAAAGAGTGAAGTTCATATCCATCAGGATTAAATCCGGAGCTACGGAACGTACTACTTCCATAGCTTCCCGCGGACCGGGAACGGTCTGTGCTTCATATCCTGCCCGCTTCAACATGAAGCTAAGCGAAGAACGCACTGCACTGTCGTCATCAATTATCAGAATCATAGTTAAAATTGCAAGATTCCTCTACCAAGAAAACTTCTTCTGTTTTTTCAATCTTCCAAGAAGAAGTATTTCTTTTTTTATTTCTTTCTTTATTTATAATGGGGGATGAATTTTTCTGTATTATTTACGTATTTTTCATTTCCCGAGTGTTAAAATCGAGTTTCAAAGGTACTATAAATAGTTCGTAATACCAAATGAATCAGGCATAAATACGCAATAGTCTGTTTGCAGACTTGAAAAACTTTTCCCATAATCTCCGGCAAGTTCCTCCATAAGATTCAAAAGCTTTTTCCTCCCCTTTCTATTGCCGGATGATTTCATCAAAATCAGCTTCAAGTTCGGTATTGGTACGAAAATCCCATAGTGTCAGACTGCGAATCTGATAATAATAATACCAATAATAATAAAGTTCGGAAATATGTTTCTGTCTCGCATCATCTTTAGAGTTCTGCGCATCATTCAAATCCAAGGTATTGATTTTACCTATCAGGAAAGTTTCAATACTTGTTTTATATCGTTGCTGGGCTATCGCATCGGCTTCTTTGGCTATGTCCAATTGCTGTGCCTGATTATTGAAATGCTCCACCAACAGAAAAATATCCTGGTTGAAGTTTATCTGTTCCTGACGAATTTTTGAAAGCACTACATCCCGGTTACTCTTGGCTACCCGGACTTTCCCACGGCGTTTTCCCCAATCGAGAATCGGAATCTTAACGCCTACCTGAACAATCTGATTGTCCTGCAAGTTCCTGTAAACGGCCGGAAAATTCCGGTTCTCACCCGTATACCCTACGCTTGCAAACAAATCGACACTACGCAAATTTCCGCGTGCAGTAGCTACTTCATAATCGGCTTCCAACTGGCGGCGACGGATATTCTGTGCAAAAGAATTACGTTCCAATGCTTTATTTAACACCTGATTGTACTCCATCCTCGGGCCATCCACAGCTTCGGGAAGAACCGGGTTTAGTACTTCATCCTCTCCTACTCCCAAAAAGGCACGGAGCTGGAACATCTTGGCATTGAGATCACTCTCTGCTTCCGTCAATGCAGCCTTCGCATTCAAAGCGGAGAGCTTCAACTGCAAGAGTTCATTCTCGGAAATCTGCCCCATTTTGCGTTTGGCAAGGGCTACTTCATAAAGGTGGTCGGCGTTTGTCTGGTTCTGTTTCGCCGTGCCAAGATTTTCTTTTGCCAACAAAAGATTAAAGTAATAAGTGATGGCACGCATCGTCACTTCTTCGGTAGCAGTGATAAAAGCTGCTTTCGCTTCGGCATAACGAACCGGTTCGATGCGTCTGTTCCACTTTATATTATTGACTCCAAAGATGGGTTGTGTAAGTTGTAATGTGACAGGAACCGACATAAAATGACGGTCTCCTCCGGCTCCCAATTGCTTGATATAGTCGAGAGAGGAAGTCAGCGAAAGTTTACCACCGGTAAGCCAGATGTTTTGATCGATAGAAAGATCACCGGTAAGCCCCAATGTGTTATTACGGACGAAACCGTAAGAACCGTCCGAATTTTGATAGGAACTATATGATTTGTTATAATTGGGCAGGGTTCCGGTCAAGTTGACTTCCGGCAGAAGATCGGCACGAAAGGTACGAAATTCCCAATAGGCCGTTTTCAATTCATTCAAGGCAACAGCAGCGTCAACAGATTGAATACGCGCCATAGCAATAGCTTCATTCAAGGTTATTTCCCTTTCCTTCTGTGCCGACAATGCCAACGGCAGGCAAACGGCAGCAAGAGCAAACAATATACTTTTCTTTTTCATTATGCACAGTATTTTCCACTATGAGAGAATCAAACGATGTGCCAAAAAAGTAAAGTTTTTATTATCAACAGATTAGAAAATAAGAAAAGTGTCCATTTTCGGACACTATGCCCAAAAGTGAACGTTCGATTATTCGCAGTAGTTAGGAAGGCGCACAGTGAAACGAGTGCCTTTACCTACTTCGGAGGTGACGGAGATGGTACCATTCAGACGTTCGATGATGGTCTGACAAATACTTAATCCCAAACCTGCTCCTTGGGTGAAATTATCGACTTTATAGAATCGTTCGAATATATGACGGATACCTTCTTCAGAAATACCGACTCCGGTATCCTCCACAAAGATGCGGGTGTAGCCGGGAACCTCATCATCTTCATAGCCGAAAGTAATGAAACCGCTGCTCGTAAATTTAGCAGCGTTATTTATCAGATTATTCACGACTTGCTGCAAGCGTACATTATCTGTCGTAAGATATTTCTTATCACTTTCGGGCATACGCAACACCAGTTCTACTCCCGGTGGCATATTCAAGCGTTGAGAATCATGGACGGTCTTTAATAACAGCGGCAGGTTATGCTCGGCGAACATAAA
Source organism: Bacteroides sp. MSSM.1001136sp1_RTP21357st2_D2_RTP21359_211015 (assembly GCF_040913205.1). Lineage (NCBI taxonomy): Bacteria > Pseudomonadati > Bacteroidota > Bacteroidia > Bacteroidales > Bacteroidaceae > Bacteroides > Bacteroides sp. MSSM.1001136sp1_RTP21357st2_D2_RTP21359_211015. Next base: position 51,555 of record NZ_JBDFVF010000011.1, read on the forward strand.
TTCCATGGTTCCCGATTCGATACGTGACAAATCAAGAATATCATTAATCAAAGCCAGTAACAGGCCGCAATTCTTATTAATGGTTCCGATAAACTGGGCAATCTCTTCGCTTGTAAAACCACTCGTATCGCTTAGCAAATCGGAGAAACCTACAATCGCATTCAACGGAGTCCGAATCTCGTGACTCATGTTGGCAAGGAACGCCGATTTCAGTTTGTCAGCCTGGAGGGCTTTATCACGAGCCTCTCTCATCTCCTGCTCGGCAGTCTTATATCGCTGGATACTCTGGCAAACACCTAATATATTGTACAATGAATCTTGTGTCAATCCCGTGATTACGGAAGAACGATATTCCCACCATTCATACTCTCCGTTGACATTCCGCTGACGGAAATTCAGACGGGTATTAGAATCTTCTCCTGTCAATGCTCTATTAAATAACGGACTTATTTCCTTCAAATCATCAGGATAGATAGTGCGATCCATTTCATCACGGGAGATGGTAGTAACCGATTCATCGTATCCAAGACGTTTCAAGAAACCTTGCGGGAAAATGAAACAGTTGGTTTCCATATCAAACTGCCACGGATAGATGGAGCTTTCGTCTACTGCCATATCAAAGAAACGCTTCTGCATTTCTTCATTCGAAATATTCCGTGCGGAAAGTGCCATACCGGTAATCGTATCCTTTGAACGGATCGGGACTATTTCCCCCGACACCGGGAAGTATTTATCACTATGCACTTCTTTCATGAAAGCTCCCTGGGGTATCTTCACACTTTCTCCTTTTGAAGCTACCTGCTTCAGCATAGAATGAAGAATATCCTGACCGTTATAATATATCTTGAAGATGCTGCCTGCCATCATTCCTTCATAAAAACGGCCCCCTGACTCATACGGCAAATGCAGCATTTGCAATAAGGAGCGGTTTGTGAAATGAATGTGCAAATCGGTATCATACGTTATCACACCATCACGGATGGAATGAAATACATTATCAAACTCATTACGCTGTTCCACAAGTTTATTCTGCACGAGCAGACGAGTCTGTGCCTGAATCCGTCGTTTGGACTCACGCCGGTTGGCACGCATCAACCACACGATAGAAGCTATCAGCAACGCCAGGATAGACGGATAGAGCAGTATAAAAAGATATTTATATTTTTCCCAATACGGTTCGTTGACGATGGTTCCGCTAGAGGATACTTTATCAGGGTCAATATGAAAATAATCCAACTGTTTATAGTCATAGATGAATCCCTGCGTGATTTCTGTCACTCCTATTTCTTGGGGAGATGTACCTTTTAAGACTAAAGCAGCCCTTTGAGCTGCCGATAATGCTGAAGCATAACTATCGGAATCGTATGCACAGAATACGCCATTAGTTAACCCCACATTCTGACTCGAAAATACGGGAGCTTTTGAGTTTTTGCCAACGAATGAAAGGAAAGGCGACCATTTAGGAGCAACCACCAGACGTTCGTAGCTGTTACGAGGGTAACAAATAGCAGCAATGATGTGACTCGTTGTATGATTTTGGGTATTATAGACTTTCATTCTATAATCCGGATTGTCTTTTTGAAAGATTTTCCACTCTTCTTCAAAATCTTCAAGGCCTTTGTTACTCAAAAAGCTGTTATCTATCACACATACCACTTCTTTCCGCTGGGGAAATATCTTTTGCGCCTGACGCAATATGACATCAAAATCCGGATTGGCAGTGAACCCGCAAACATTGGGATGAGTAGCAATCAGCTCCATATCAGGATACTTAATGCCGAAAAACACGACCGGTATCTGCAAAGGCAACGAATCTCCACAGGCAAAAAGAGTATAGAAAGCTTCATCACTTGCTGTTATAATCAAATCGGTCTGCCTGTCACGAGCACGCTGACAAAAACGACGCATAATTACTTTCTCGGAGTTGAATGCCCAAAAATCGGCATCAAGATACTCCGTTGTTATATTCACCTTCAGGCCACTTTCTTTAAATCCTTTGACCAACCCCTGATTAAGGTCGCTATGCCAAGGAGTCTGTGAGGTGTATGACTGTATAAACAGGATATTGTATGTACGTTCCGCTGCTGCCGCCTGAATAAGAACAGCAAAAAACAGAACGATAAGCAAACAATAGTAGCGTCGATTCATATAATTAAAGCCTGCGGTGTTTTCAATATTATGCCGACAAAGATACGTTAATTATATTGAAAACAAACAGATAGCCCAAGTTTTTTATTCTTCGCGCAACGCCTCGGCAGGGTGTATGCGAATTACCTGACGAGCAGGAAACCAAATGCCAACGAGAATCATTAAAGTCATCAAGAAATAGGTAATGGCACATGTGATAAGAAAACGTACCACTCCCCATTCCAGATATCCTTCCGTCAAATCCAGGTAGCCGATATTATAACATATCACAGCAGCAGGCAAAGCGGCCAGCGTTAACAGTAATAATCCTTCTTTATTCAGCCGTTGCCAAAGCTGTATCCGGCTAGACCCAACCGCTATACGAAGCGCCGATTCAGCACGACGGTGCTGTGTACGGAACCAGAATGTGCCAACAATACCTAACAGGATATTGAGCAGTAAGAATCCCATCATCCAGAAACGTACCTGTACCTGATTATAGCTCTCTTGCTGGAAATCATTCCGTATATCTTCATAATCATGCACTTTCAAGATGAATAAGTTGCCGACACTCAACTGGTTGACAGACAATTTCATCAAATGTTCCGCAAAGTCTCTGGAAGTCCCCGGTTTCACCCGCAGACAAACTTCTACACTCGAAGGATAAAGTTCATCGTCAAGTTCGACCATTATCTTTTCAGGAAGTTCAATGGCTACATACCGATCACTGTAGTTAGGCCAGAAGTCATTGTAACGCACCTTCTTCGAAACTCCCCCTATCTTGTACACTTTCGTAGAATCATCCACATCGACCATTTCTTTACCCAACAGCGTACGATCGCCTTTATAATCTTTGGGCAAGAAATTTTCACCAACAACGACATTGCCATTCCTTAAAGCTTGCACCAACGGCTGATAACCACGCCCATCAGCACTTTGATAACGAAAGACCTGAAAAAAGTCAGGGGTTACCGAACGCCGTAGCGGATTACTAACTAATGTATCGATACGTAACATACTACCGGAGTTACTCCCGATATAGGGACGCGCATTATTGGATATTGAAACGGCCTCCACTTCCGGCAATCTCCGGAGACGATTGGTCAACTCGATAATATCTTGTCCTAAAGATGTACTCTTTTGCTCTTTCGAAAGATAGGAATTACTCTTGTCGTTTTTCAGGCTTAGTTCCAAATAATACGTATCGGTAATATCAAATCCTACCGGTTCGTAATAAGTACGCGCTGTCACATACGTCCAGTCGACCACATACCACAGGACCACAAAAACAATTAATAGTTCTGACCACAACCATCCGTTTGACCGGCGCTCGTTCCATATTTGTTTTAATAGTTGCATTTTCTTTAGAATTTAGATGAGTTGAAGAATTATCTTTCGTTGATGGCATCCACAATATTGGTGCGAGTTACTCTCCATGCCGGAATGGCGGCACTTAGCAAATTGAGTAGGAAGCAAGCCAGAAATGCCAGCAGGAATACGGTAGGATCGAACAGTAAGTCAACACACATGGTCCGCAAATCCTCCACACCATTGGATACAAAGTCTACGGAGAAAAGCATTCCTCCCAAAAGGAAAGCGGCGACATAACTTAATACAAGTCCGAGAATTCCTCCGAACAGGGAATAAAGCATGTTTTCGGATAGTACCTGCATCATAAGCTCCCGTCTGGGGGCACCAAAGGCTTTTCGCACTCCTATTTCGGAGATACGCTTACGCATGCGTGACAAAGTAAGTCCGGACAAGTTGACGGCAGGAACAATCAATAAGACAAGTAATGTCAGTATGTATTGCCGTACTGCTTCTTTCACAGCAGGAAGATTGTTGGCGGAATAGCGTTGCGCGGCTACGAAATAAGTATCAGGCTGTCCGCGATAGAGTAAATCGAAATTGGGATGCCCTGCCATAAAGATAGCCCGCAAGCGGTCAGCCTCCTGACGAATAGCCGGAAAATCGTCTTTTGATTTAGCCAGTATATAGACGGCAGTCATACCCATGATATTGTCATCGCCCCAAGTGGCTGTGAAGGCACTTGTTGAACTCAAAGGAATCCAAACTTGTGCATAGGCGTACTTCGCCAGTTTAGAGACCGGACGTACCACTCCGCAAACAATATAAGCCGAATGATTCAGAAGGAATGTCTTTCCAACCACTTCTGACGTTCCGAACAAACGGCGAGCCATATCTTCGGAAATCACAGCTTTTGCTGCTCCGGCATCAAAATCGGCATTATCATACGGTTTACCGGATAGAAACTCAAATTCAAATATTTTCCAGAAAGCATCGTCTGTTTGCAACACACTACAACTTTCCATCTCACCTGCCGGTTTAGCAGCCAGCATTGTTTCCTGCCAGATATTGGTTATGGAAACAACTTCGGGAATTGTCATTGCTTTGAAACAAGCCTTTGCCGTATTGTATCCGATAGGGCCATTGCTTTGCCAATTCACGTTGGACTTACTTTGAAGTCCGGCAAACCGGAAAATAAGCATCCGGTCACGATGGGTTTCCGGTGCAAAGGGAGCAATAGTCGCACGTAAAGTAATCACAATTACCATTATCATAGCAATAGCCAAAGCTGTACCAATAATAGAAATAGAAGAAAGCAGTTTATTTTCTCCCAACAGATGGAATGCTTGTTTAAAATAGAGTTTTATCATGATCGTTACCAGTATAAAGTTCAGTATATTTCTTACTCGTCTCTTAGTGCTTCGGCCGGTTGCACTTTCATTGATTGCAGAGCCGGATACAACACGCCAAGAATAATCATTATCGCCATCAAGAGATATGTCAGTAAAATGGCTATCAGGAAACGGGGTACTGTAAATGCCATTTGTGATATATCCACCAGTTCAGTATATCCAATATTGAATGCAATCAATACGGCAGGAAGAGCCGACATGCTTAACAGTAACAAACTTTCCGTAATCAAACGATAGAATATGTTTTTCCGGTTAGCTCCCATTGCCATGCGTAAAGCAACTTCTCCCCGGCGTTGCTGGGTACGGAACCAGAAAGTGCCGATCACTCCCAGAAAGATATTCAACAACAGGAAAAAGAGAATACAGAACTGGGTACGTAATTCATTATCATTGTCTATCTCACTGGCTGTCCGGACTTTGCTTAATGGAGTGACATCAAGTATATAAACATTCCCTACCTGATAGATACGGTCGGCATCATTCATAAGACGTTCCACAAAGCCATCGTCTACACCTTCGCGGACACGCAGACTTAATTCGAGATAGGCTACGTTTTCGACTGTTTCCATTTGTTCGTCAGAAAGGTAAGTGCCGATATAGGTTCCGGTAAAAGGTTTTCCGGCAATGTTATAATGATCGTAGCGAACGGGCTCTGTTAAAGCTGCAATACGAAAGTTGGTATCACTCATGCGAACTTCTTTACCCAAAAGGTCTTTTCCGTGGAAAGTAGCATCCGGATAATAGTCTGCAACATCGACAGGAACGATTATTGTATTTTTCTCCAGAGCTTTCACCAGACTTTCATGACCGGAACCATCGATATTCCGGAAACGAAACACCTTATAATATTCAGGAGTCGTCCAACGATCCATCGTACTTATCCAAACCGTGTCGTTATCCGGAAAACGGAAACTCGCTCCACTGCACCCTTCATTGTATGGAATACTGTTTTGAGAGATACAGACAGATTCAACTTCCGGATGACGGGACAAACGTCCGGCTATTTCCCTTAAAGCAGTCATATCATCCTTAACAGTCAGCTCCGGATTGAAATCGGTAGATTTATCGGTAAGACGGTTCATACGTAATACATACGTATTTTCTATATTAAAGCCCATTGGCTGATAATAGATATGCAAAGTGACATAAACCAAATCAACGATATACCACAATACGACAAACACCAACAATAGCTCAATCCATAGAAAAGCATTGCTCCGGCGCTCATTATATATTTGTTTCAATAACTGTTTCATCATTTCATCTTTGGTTTATTGCATCTACAATGTTCATTCTCGACACTCTCCAAGCCGGAATTCCGGCACTCAATAGATTTAATAACAGGCAGAAACAGAATGCAACGAGAAACGTCAACGGACTGAACAGCATATCAGTGGAAAGAGAAGTTTCCCCGGCAAGACCTGCATTCTCACTGTTATCAAAAAGGAATGAGTTTAACAGGAAAGTAGCTGAATAGCTCAATATCAGTCCCAGTACTCCCGCAAGCAGTGTCAATATCAGATTCTCCCAGAATACCTGTCGGAACAATTCGTTGGCAGTAGCACCGAATGCTTTCCGGACACCGATTTCCGTCATACGCTTCCGCATGCGGGATAAAGTCATACTACTTAGGTTGATAGCTGGAACCAAGAGGAGAATCACAATGATAAGAATGAATCGCCTGACAATGTGTTTCATATCCAAGTCTGTCCCCCAATGGCGGTAAAGGTAGGCAAATTGAGTATCCGGCTGACCACGATAAATCAATTCCATATCCTTCAGCTTACTATTGTAGACCTGACGATATTTTTCGACTTCAGCACGAATAGCCGGAAAATCGTCGGACGAACGTGCAAGGATGACCGCCCGCATAGGTCCCATCAGATTTTCTCTCCACGAGAAAGAAGCCAAATCTGTTGATGTATAGGGAATCCAGATCTGTGCATAAGAAGCTGTCGCCAACTTTGATACGTCTTTCACTACTCCTGTAATGGTATAATCCGCTTTATTTAATTGGATGGTACGCCCTACCACGTCAGTTGTACCGAACAGGTGGCGTGCCACACTGGCAGAAACCACTGCCTTGGACAGCCCACTCTCAAAATCGGCTTTCGTATATGGTTTGCCACACAAGAATTCAAAGCAAAAGACTTGCCAGAACGCTTCATCCGTTTCCATTTCATCTACACTCATCCTGCCTCCTCCGGGAAGAGAAGCACGCATCTTATTATTAACGGAAGTAATGGTAACCGCTTCAGGTATTGTCAACGTCTTAAAGCATTCACGGGCAGTCGTGACGGACATCTGGCTGCTGGCAGCATTATTGTGTTGCTCTTTATGCCGGGACGTCATTGCCTTGACATACAATGATCGTGAACGGTTAACTTCCGGCACGCAGTCTTTTATCCGTATCTGCAATGTCAGCACGATCACCATTATCATGCAAATAGCCAAAGCTGTACCTACCATACAGACAATACTAATAAGCCGGTTCTCTTTCAACTGGTAAAGAGCTTGCTTTATGTATTGCTTCCACATCTTCTTATTCTTTTTTTGATTTGATTCTACAGGAGTTCACAGAAGAATGTTCTACATTAGAAATTCCAACCTTTCTTTGTTACGTCTTTACACTTCAGGTTTTTGGAGTTGATTTTACCAACGCCATCCCGCTTAAAGAAAGCTGCATCCGCTTTACCGGATACAGTGATATTTCCTACTCCATCCACTTTAGCTTTGATAGTGCTGCAATCAACATTCAACTTCATATTGCCTACTCCGTCAACATCTAGTTTCAACTCATCGCAATATAGACTTTTCACGTTACAGTTGCCTACTCCATCAAGTTCGAAAGCTATATTTTTAAGTTTTAGTTCTTCTTTTGCATCGAAGTTCCCTACTCCATCAATTTTCACTTTACTCAAATCGGGAGCAGTAATATAGCAAATAAGGTTCTTGATATTCCTCGCATTCCTATCTTTATACGAGATAACCAAAGTTCCGTTTTTCACTGTCACCCTTGTTTTTTCTACAAATTCAGAAGGACCTTCCAAACGGCAGGAGCATCCTGCCGATTGAGTAAAAATAATATTCCCGACAGATTGCAGGTTTATGGCAGAAAACTCGTCTACATTATAATCTTTACTCACATTTTGTGCCGATAGCGAACAGAAAGCAACACTTAACAGGACAGCTATCGCAACGATGAAAATATTCTTTGTCATGATGATTTTTAATTTAGAGATACATTAATCAATTTTTCCATTTAGTTCTAATCGTAAGAGGCCGTTTCTATTGTACCTGGCGTCCATCGAAGAAACGAATAGTGCGCGAAGTCTGCTTCGCCTGTTCTTCATTATGGGTAACCATCACGATAGTACGTCCGTCTTCCTTATTCAACCGATGAAGCAGTTCCATTACTTCAGCTCCCATCTTTGAATCCAGGTTACCGGTCGGCTCATCGGCAAGGATTATTTCGGGATTACCAATAATCGCACGGGCAATAGCTACACGTTGGCACTGCCCACCGGAAAGTTGTGTAGGAAAATGTCTCATACGATGGCTTAATCCTACTTTTTCCAATACCTCTTGTGCCAACCGTTTTCGTTCACTACCAGCCATACGTCGATAAAGCAAGGGGAGTTCTACATTATCCATCACATTCAACGAATTAATCAAATGAAAAGACTGAAATACAAAACCGAGCGTTTTATTACGAAAAACCGCCAGTTCCTTGTCTTTCATTCCTTCGGTACGTATTCCGTTGATTTCCACCATTCCCATTGTAGGTGCATCAAGCAATCCCATTATGTTCAGCAGGGTGGATTTTCCGCATCCGGAAGGTCCCATTATACTTAGAAATTCTCCACGTTCTACCGTCAGATTCACATTCTCCAATGCTACCGTCTCAATCTCGTCCGTACGATAAATCTTAGAAAGAGAGTTCAATGTTATCATAACTTCTAGTATTTAGTTTATTTAATTTTCAACTTATTCTTGTTCTTATAAGCACTCATATCGCTTACTACTACTTTATCACCCAGCTGCAATCCGCTCAACACTTCTACATATTCAAAATTAGAATCACCTAACTGTATTTTACGTTTTACCAGTTCATTATCAGAGTTGCAGACAAAAAGTTCATATTCACCGCGTCCCACATAGAAAGAGCCATTGGCTACGCGCATTACATCTTCTTTCACAGCATTCATCACATAAACATCTGTCTTTAGTCCGGAACGTAAGCGGCGGTGATTATCTTCTTTCAACTGAACGGTAAATGATATCACACCATTCTTGGATAGTGGTGTAACACTGCTAACTGTACCTTCCAGTTTGTCACTCCCTATCTTAACAATTGCTTTTCCTCCGGCTGCTACACGGTCACCGTACGTATCCGCAATCTCACCTTCCACTTTAAAATGGCTCAAATCAGAAATGATAGCCACCTGTCCGCCTTCGGAAATCTGTGCACCGATCTGGTTATTAATATAGGTAAGAATAGCTTTACGCGGGGAACGGATTTGTGCATCATCCAACGTACGTTTCTTTTCAGAAAGGCTCTTGCGGAAGATATTAAAATCAAGCTCCTGAACTTTCAATTCGGCAGCAGCTACTTCCTTCTCATTTTTATATTGTTGCTGAAGTTGTTCGTACTCTAATTGAGCCACATTATAGCTCAATTCAGCCTGGCGTACCTTATCCGTTGTTCCTGCACCGAGACTGTCCAGATAGTGTTCATTTCTCAACTCCACTTTCATACGACTCAATTTCATTGCCGAAACTTTAATCTGCATTGCCATATCGGAAAGTTTCGTCTGATTATTGACGCGAAGCTGATCAAGCTTATACTGGCGCATTTGTTCCTCGTCCAGTAACTTCTTATATTCAATTTCCGTACTCTGAAGGTCCAGTTTCAGAATCGGAGTACCTACGTCTACGCTATCTCCCCCTTTTTTATAGACTTCAATAATACGACTGTTGATCGGAGAATTGATAATTTCTTCAAAAGCAGGGACAACCTTACCGGAAGCACTGACACTTACCTCAATCACCCCTTTATCGACTGTGGAAAAGACAAGATCCTTTGCCTCCACTCCTGCCCTTAATACAGATATAAGTACACCGATGACAATAATACTTGCCACTCCAATGGATGAATAACGAATTATCTTCTTATTACGTTCTTTTTGACGTACCTCTTTAGGAATTTCTCTGTCCATATCCGATCATTTACTATTTTATGATGTATCAATTCGGTACTTTATATACCAAATCTGTGCCAAAATCGTAAATGGTTGATAAATAGAAGATAACAAAAAACAAAGGGTGTCCGATATCGGACACCCTGTACGAATTTACCGTTCAGAATAGCATCTATCATCCTGTCGACAGGAAGCCTGTCTACTTGGATGATGATGTAATTGAGGGGTTCTTTTCCTCTTGTACCAGTTCTTTCCCCCAATGGGTAGTTTCCTCCACCTTTTCACGATCACGAATCTCTTTTGCTTTACGGGCATAGACAATCATACGCATAGACTGATCGTAAGTGAAATAATTCCATACCCAATTCAAGAGTACAATAACCTTATTGCGTACTCCAAGGATAGAACGCAGATGAACAACGAGCCACATCACCCAGGCAAACCATCCCTGCATCTTTACTTTACTAAACTCTGCTACGGCACGATTGCGCCCGACAGTCGCCATCGAACCTAAATTGCGGTAATGGAAAGGTTTCATTTCCTGTCCTTTCTCCATACGAATCAGATTCTTTGCCAATAGTTCTCCTTGCTGGATCGCCACTTGTGCCAGTTGAGGATGCCCGTTCGGGTAATTTTCATCAGCTAACTGAATACATTGGTCGCCAATAGCAAACACATTATTCATCCCTTCTACACGGTTAAATGAATCGACTTTAATACGTCCTCCACGCCCAATCAGAGAGGCATCCAGATTTCCGATAGTCACACCGGTGACACCACTCACCCAGATAAAAGTACGCGTGGCAATCTCTGTACCATCTTCGAGTACTACTTTATGGTCACGATAATCCACAACGCGTTTATTCAACAGGATATTTACTCCCATTTCACGGAGAAACTGTTCAGCATGTGCAGATGATTCTTCCGACATTCCGGCAAGCAATCGCGGCCCGGCTTCAATCAAATAGATGTGCATCAGACTGCTGGACATATCAGGATAATCATTCGGCAAGACAAATTTCTTCATCTCGGAAAGTATTCCGGCTACTTCTATCCCGGTAGCTCCACCTCCCACAATTACAATATTCAATAACTCTTGTTGTTCCTGCTTCGTTGAACAGGTCAGCGCTCGTTCCAGATTAGCCAGAAGAGCGTTTCGCAATCCCATCGCTTCTGACACATTTTTCATCGGCATGGCTTCCTCTTCGATATGTTTATTACCGAAATAGTTGGTTGTAGTACCTGCTGCTAACACCAGATAGTCATATTCTGCTTTTCCGATGGAAGTCTGTATCATATTCTTTTCCGGGAAAATGGCACGTACTTCCGCCATACGGAAAAAGAAATCTTTCCGATGCTGGAATATTTTACGGAAGGGGAAGGATATGGAAGTTGGCTCCATACCAGCCGAAGCCACCTGATAAATCAAAGGAGGAAACTGATGATAGTTGTTTTTATCTATCAATACGACTTGAAAGCCTGACTTTTTCAGCTTGTTAGCCAGTTTCAAGCCACCGAAACCACCGCCTACTATGACGACACGTTTCTTATTACTTTTTGCAATGTTTAGACTCATATTCTAATCATGTTTTATCAAGATAATAACACATGAATGAGTCATTAAGTTTCCGAAATTCGAAACTTTTGAGAGAAGTCTCTACCGCAGACGCAATCTATCTCCGATTTCCGGAACATACTCACCATCCTTACGATTCATCTTATACAGATTTTTGAGGCGGATACCATATTTTTGAGAGATGCCATGCATGGAATCTCCATCTTTCACAACATATACAGTATAAGGTTTGGAAGCCTTTTTCTTCTTGCTCTTCAGGTAGATGATATCTCCTTCCATCAAGGTATAATCACGCTGCAAGTCGTTGTACTTCACAAGTTTCCTCCAACTAATATCGAATTCCTTGCCTAAATCTTTAAAGGTATCACCGTTGCGGGCTACCACATAAGCAATATCATTAGCGATATACACCTGATGCGGGCTCATCAACCAAGGATTCTTTTTCAGTTTCCGTTCCGAATATACCCCCTTACGGTCGTATTTATACAAGTCATAATCTTCGATAATTGTAATCAGACGATTAGCATAAGAAGGATCGGTAGCATAGCCTGCTTTTTTCAGTCCACGCGCCCAGCCTTTATAATCGGTGATGTCCAGTTTAAAAAGAAAAGCGTAACGGGCACCTCTTCTAAGGAAGTCGGAATGATCTTCGTAAGAGTCACGCGGATGCTTATAAGCACGGAAACATTCGTTACGGGCATCATCATCATGACGAACCGTACGTCCCCGCCAACTGCCACCACACTTAATACCAAAGTGGTTATTACTCTTTCGTGCCAACTGGCTGTATCCGGCACCGCTTTCCAGCAATCCTTGTGCCAATGTAATACTCGCCGGAATCTTATGAAGCTTCATCTGTTCAACAGCCAAATCACTATACTTATTTATATACTCGACGTAACGGGCATTCCGTTTCTGTGCCTGCACTCCTACGGCAAAGAAAAAAACAACGGTTAAAAAGATAAGTCTATGCAGTTTATTCTCCATTTTTTATTCAGATGTGAATTAGATGGCACAAAAATCTGAAAAATAATTGGGATTATCAATCTCTTTCCTAACTTTGTAACATTAATTGTAGAAACCAATACCCTGACGTATATGAAAGACCTCACAATTACCGCTATTATTAAAGTATATCAATATGATGAGTTGAATGAGGGCGATCGGTCACTTATAAAGACTGCCATGGAGGCAACAGCTCGTAGTTATTCTCCGTACTCCCATTTCTCCGTAGGTGCCGCTGCGCTATTGGGCAACGGGACAGTAGTGACAGGAACCAATCAGGAAAATGCGGCCTATCCGTCGGGGCTTTGTGCAGAACGTACTACCCTATTCTATGCCAACTCCCAATATCCCGACCAACCGGTTGTCACTCTTGCCATTGCGGCACGAACGGAAAAGGACTTCATCGACCATCCGATTCCTCCCTGCGGTGCTTGCCGGCAAGTGATTCTGGAAACGGAAAAGCGTTACAAACAACCCATCCGCATCCTATTATATGGCAAAGAATGTATCTACGAAGTAAAAAGTATAGGCGATCTACTGCCGTTATCATTTGACGCATCAGCAATGGAGGATTAATTATGTTACAACAATATCACACGAAACTAAAAGGAACACTCGCACTTACAGACTCTTATCTGACAGAAAAAGCACTGCAAAAAGAAAAAGGGCTTTATAAATTTATATGGGTACGCAACGGAAGCATCACAGTAGAAATCGACCATCAGGAAATGATACTTACCCAAGATGAAGTGATTTCACTCACTCATCTGCAACACCTCGAATTTAAATCGATTGATGGTGAATACCTGACTTTGTTGTTCAACAGCAATTTCTATTGTATCTATGGCAACGACCATGAAGTGTCATGCAGCGGTTTCCTGTTCAACGGTTCTTCTCACCTGATCCGTTTTACCCTGAATGAAAAAGAACGTAAAGAACTCGACACCATTACCGAAGCACTGGAAAACGAGTTTACCGTTTCCGACAGCCTGCAGGAGGAGATGCTACGCATCCTGCTAAAACGTTTCATTATCCAATGTACCCGAATTGCACGTCACCGCATGAATATCACCCGTGAAAAAGAATCCGGTTTTGAGATTGTCCGCCAATACTATAACTTGGTCGACGAGCATTACCGGACGAAGAAACAGGTGCAGGACTATGCCGATATGTTGCATAAATCTCCCAAGACACTATCGAACATCTTTTCTACCTGCAAACTGCCTTCGCCGCTTCGGGTTATCCACGAACGGGTGGAAGCGGAAGCTAAACGTCTCCTGCTTTACAGCAACAAAAGCGCCAAAGAGATTGCCGATATTCTGGGATTTGAAGACCAGGCTTCTTTCAGCCGTTTCTTCAAAAATATGACTGGACAGAGCGCCGTGCAATTCAGAAACACACAGGAAGGGAAAAATTGACAAGGCATACGGAAGTATTGCTATTTTGGGGGTAGTGGAAATGGACGACCTTTGCAACATAAGATAAACCCATTAAAACCCCAACAAAATGAAAGAGAAATTGATCGCTTTACTGACCTTCACTTCAAGTCTGAAAAGTTTTGGTATGAAATTTATCCGCGTTGCCATCCTGGTAGTATTTGTATGGATAGGCGGATTGAAGTATTTCCATTATGAAGCCGACGGGATTGTTCCGTTTGTTGCCAGCAGTCCTTTTATGAGTTTCTTCTATGCTAAAGGTGCACCCGAATACAAAGAACATAAAAATGCGGAAGGTGCTTTTGTCCCGGAAAATCGTGCATGGCACGAAGCAAACCGCACTTATACTTTCTCTTACGGACTGGGAGCTCTTATTATGGGGATCGGCATACTGGTATTCTTGGGAATCTTTTTCCCAAAAGTGGGATTGGCAGGCGACACCCTCGCCATTATCATGACGCTCGGCACACTTTCTTTTCTTGTCACCACCCCGGAAGTCTGGGTTCCCGACTTGGGAAGCGGAGAATTCGGTTTCCCATTACTATCCGGTGCAGGGCGGTTGGTGATTAAAGACATTGTGATCCTGGCCAGTGCCGTAGTGTTATTATCCGACTCGTCACAACGCGTACTCAAAACACTTAAAAAAGACTAAGACAACCACTAAAGAGGATTCTGACTTCTTGCCATTGCGGAACAAATCGTATTTTCAGACTGTTATATAGTCTCATACAAATCATTAATACAAGAAGTTATGAAACAATATGATGCAATTATTATAGGATTCGGCAAGGCAGGGAAAACCCTGGCTGCCGAACTTTCCAACCGCGGATGGCAAGTGGCCATCGTAGAACGTTCCAACATGATGTATGGAGGAAGCTGTCCGAATGTAGCCTGTATCCCAACAAAGACGCTGGTGCATGAAGCCGAGGTTTCCGCTTTGCTTTACCACGATGATTTTCCGAAGCAGGCGAATATGTACAAACAGGCCATCGGCCGAAAGAACCGCCTCACTTCCTTTCTTAGGAATGATAATTACGAAAGACTAAGCAAACGTCCTAATGTGACTATCTATACTGGAACGGGGTCTTTCATATCCGCCGATACCATAAAAGTGGAACTTCCCGAAGGAGAAATCGAACTGAAAGGAAAAGAGATATTTATCAACACGGGGTCTACTCCCATTATCCCTGCAATAGATGGTATTCAGCAAAGTCAGCACGTATATACCAGTAGTGCGCTTTTGGACTTAAGTGTACTTCCTCATCACCTGATTATCATAGGTGGAGGATATATCGGACTGGAGTTCGCTTCTATGTATGCCGGTTTCGGCAGTAAAGTGACGATACTCGAAGGAGGAAACAAATTTATGCCTCGCGAAGATCGGGATATTGCAAACAGCGTCAAAGAAGTGATGGAGAAGAAAGGTATTGAAATCCATCTGAACGCTCGTGCACAGTCTATCCATGACACGAATGACGGAGTGACACTGACTTACTCGGACATATCCGACGGTACTCCTTATTATGTAGATGGAGATGCCATTCTTATCGCAACGGGACGTAAACCGATGATTGAAGGATTGAATCTGCAAGCAGCGGGTGTAGGAGTTGATGCTCACGGAGCTATCATCGTAAACGATCAGTTACGCACTACTGTTCCTCATATATGGGCAATGGGAGATGTGAAAGGCGGATCGCAATTTACTTATGTCTCGCTAGATGATTTCCGGATTATCCGTGACCAGCTCTTCGGTGACAAGAAACGTGATATCGGAGACCGTGATCCTGTGCAATATGCAGTGTTTATTGATCCGCCATTGGCACATATCGGAATCAGTGAAGAAGAAGCTCTGAAAAGAGGATATTCATTTAAGGTTTCCCGGTTGCCGGCTTCCTCTATCGTTCGTACCCGCACATTAAGGCAGACTGATGGTATGCTAAAAGCTATCATCAATAATCATAACGGGAAGATTATGGGCTGTACTCTATTCTGTGCCGATGCTTCAGAAATCATCAATATCGTAGCTATGGCGATAAAAACAGGGCAAACCTCTACATTCTTGCGCGATTTTATCTTCACGCATCCCAGTATGAGTGAGGGATTAAATCAACTGTTTGATGTATAAGAATAAGAAAGAATATAACTCACTTCTAAAACAGAGCCTCTGAATAGGGTAAACAGAGGCTCTATTTGGAGTAATCGGAGGCTCTGAATGAGGTAAACGGAGCCTCTAAATAAATGAAACTCATTCTTTTTCAGTCTTAATAGAGTGAAATCTAATAGAAAGTGTTATCTTTGCAACCAAGTTAAACTATATACCTACCGCAATGAGAATTAGTAAGTAAGACAACACTTCTAAGTAAACATCACTTTTCTTATATGCTTTTTCTATTTCGTTAAGCATCACGAAATCCGTGTTGTTTAGCCAGTATTGTGTTTGTCGTTCCCCCCTATCCTGTGATTTTCCCTCACTCTATTTTCAACCTCAAACCCAATAGATCATTATGTCTATAAGTATTCAGCAAATCAGCTATATCCATCCGGATAAAGAAGTATTATTCAGTGATCTCAATTTCGCCATCAGTAAGGGGCAGAAACTGGGATTAGTCGGTAACAATGGGTGCGGTAAATCTACTTTGCTGCAAATTATTGCCGGACAACTTTCACCCTCTTCCGGTGTCATTGTCCGTCTGGACGACCTATATTATATCCCGCAACATTTCGGGCAATATGATTCATTGACTATCGCTCAAGCACTCCAGATAGAACGTAAGCAACAAGCCTTACATGCTATCCTGTCAGGAGATGCCTCAAACGAAAATTTCGTCATCCTGGATGATGACTGGAATATTGAAGAACGTTCCATTGCCGCTCTCGATTTATGGGGGCTAGGACAGTTTACTCTATCCTACCCGATGAATTTGCTTAGCGGCGGTGAAAAGACCCGTGTATTTCTGGCAGGGATGGACATTCATCACCCATCTGTCGTACTTATGGATGAACCGACCAATCATCTCGATTCTTCCGGCAGACAACGTTTATATGACTGGGTAGAGAAATATCGTTCCACCCTGTTGGTGGTAAGTCATGACCGTACCCTGCTCAATCTTCTCCCCGAGATTTGCGAACTGGAGAAGCATCAAATCAATTATTATGGCGGAAATTACGAATTCTACAAAGAACAAAAAACGCTGATGCAGGAAGCATTGCAACAACGTATTGAAGAAAAAGAAAAGGCACTACGTATTGCCCGTAAAGTGGCTCGCGAAACGGCCGAACGCAGGGACAAACAGAATGTACGCGGCGAAAAGAGTAATATAAGAAAAGGAGTTCCACGCATTGTATTGAACGCACTCCAAGGGAAATCCGAGAAGAGCACTAGTAAACTGACTGGCGTTCATCAGGAAAAAGCCGAGAAGTTAACAAATGAACGCAACCAGCTTCGAGGTTCGCTCTCTCCGACTGCGGCATTAAAAACCGACTTCAACAGTTCCTCGCTTCATACCGGGAAGATATTAGTGACAGCAAAAGAGATTAACTTCAGTTATCATTCCAATTCGGTTAACAATGATATTCTGACGAATAATGAAATAAATTCGTCTGACACAGGTTATCTTCCCAATCCGAATAGCAATGATATTCAGGAAAATAGTATCTCAAAACAACAGCTTTGGCAAGCTCCTGTCAGTTTTCAGCTAAAGAGCGGAGACCGCCTCCGTATAGAAGGAGCCAACGGTAGCGGGAAAACAACTCTATTGAAATTAATCACCGGCCAACTTCAACCACAGGAAGGAACCCTGACACGGACGGACTTTAGCTATGTCTATTTGAATCAAGAGTATTCGATCATTGACGACCGGAACAGTATTCTTGAACAGGCTTACGCTTTCAACAGCCGGAATCTGCCGGAGCATGAAATAAAGATTATTCTACACCGTTACTTGTTTCCTGCATCCGAATGGGACAAATCCTGCCGGAAACTTAGTGGTGGTGAGAAAATGCGTCTCGCTTTCTGCTGTCTGATGATTAGTAACAATACCCCTGATATGTTTATCCTGGATGAACCTACCAACAATTTGGACATACAAAGTATTGAAATTATCACTGCTACTATCAAAAATTATGCAGGTACTGTGATAGCAATCTCACACGACAATTATTTTATTCAGGAAATTGGTGTCGAACAATGCATTTTATTGAGTTAGTCTATTGATATTTTATCCAGGGCAACCGCACCAATATTTAATTCATATTCGCACAGTTTTGAATAAAATAATGGAGTATTCTGGAAACGTTGTGGTAAATCTGAAAAAGATGATTGAGTTTTTAAGATTCCCCGTTATCTTTTTATTATAAGATATGGGTCCAGGGTGAGGGGTGGTGAGGGTAGATTTATAACCTTTTATTATTTTATTTTCTATACTATCTCCTTTTTTATCCTCAAAAAAAAAATACGAAAGTTATAAATCTACCCTCACCACCCCTCACCCTGGACCCATTCATTAGCGCAACGTTTAACTCGTTTCTGCACAGTTATGAATCAAATTTTGGTGCGGTTGCACTGTATTTTATCTGATAAGTCTAAATATCAATCTAGTTTTTTTATAACTTCGCAGCGCGAAGATCAAGAATTAGAATTAAAATGAATCAGACAGCACAATCATGGTGGTTTATCTTTTACAAAGACCAACTGCTTCTTGAGAAAAAAGAGGATGGTATATATACCGTCCCGTGTGGAGAAAGCTCTCCTATTGTTATTAAAGAAAAAACAACCGTACACAATATCACCACACTAGAAAGGAAAAACTGCAAGGCTTTCTCCCTCTCCTCTCCCATTGAAGAATCGGAGCAATGGATCATGATAGGGCTTCGTGCCTCCTATGAATATCTTCCTTTGTCTCATTATCAGACAGCAGGAAAAGCACATGAGATTCTGCATTGGGATAGAAACAGCCGCTTTTGTTCCGCCTGCGGCACGCCTATGGAACAGAAAGAATCTATCATGAAGCGTTGTCCGAAATGTGGCCGGGAGGTATATCCTTCCATTTCCACAGCGATTCTTGTATTAGTGAGAAAAAAAGATTCACTACTTTTAGTGCACGCCCGCAATTTTAAAGGAACATTCAACAGTCTCATTGCCGGATTTCTGGAAACCGGAGAAACGCTAGAAGAATGTGTAGCACGTGAAGTGAAAGAAGAAACCGGACTGGATGTAAAAAATATCACTTATTTCGGTAATCAGCCCTGGCCTTATCCCAGCGGACTAATGGTCGGCTTTATTGCCGATTATGCCGGAGGGGAGATCAACCTCCAAGATGAAGAATTGAGTTCGGGAGACTTTTATACAAGAGACAATTTACCCGAACTTCCCAGAAAACTTAGTCTTGCCCGAAAGATGATTGATTGGTGGATAGAGCATCCAAATGAATAAATCAAACATGGAAAATATCATCAAAGGAATCCGACAGTATTATCCGGTATCCGACAGTTCTTTGGAAGTACTCTTCAGTTATATGAAGAAAATGGAGCTTCCTAAAAAACATTTACTAATACACGGTGGAGTACTAGACCGCCACGTCTACTTTATTGAAAAAGGATTTTGTAGATCCTATTGTTTACGTGACGGAGAAGAAATCACGATCTGGTTTTCACGCGAAGGTGATATTACCTTTGCCATGAAAGATTTATATCATAATCAACCGGGATACGAATATGTAGAATTACTGGAAGATTGTGAATTATATGCCATACGTATTGAAGATTTAAATCAAATTTATGAAACTAATATAGAAATTGCCAACTGGGGACGTGTCATTCATCAGGAATGTTTGTTGTACATGGATATTCACCATATCAACCGATTGTATCTTCCGGCTAAAGAACGTTATGAACAACTTTTACGTGAGCAACCCGATGTCATTCACCGTGCCCAATTGGGATATATAGCCTCCTTTCTAGGCATGACTCCCCAACATCTTAGCCGCCTACGCTCCGAATCTTGAATCTTTTTAATCTATGTGAATTTTTATATCACAAGAAAACAGTACTTTTGACAGCGAATACAAAAAAACTGATAAGTATCGTGATTAACACATTAACTTCTTTACGAATATTATTTGCCTTGATGGTATTCGGGGCACATTGTTATGTTCTGGATCCAAGCTTCGACACTCACTTCTTTAAAGAAGGATTTGTTGGAGTCAGCTTTTTTTTCATCCTTAGTGGCTTCATTATTGCCTATAATTATGAAGAAAAGTTATTGGAAAAGATCACCACCAAACGTACTTTTTGGGTAGCACGCATTGCCCGCATTTACCCCCTCCATCTACTTACTCTATTAATTGCCGCATGTATAGGAGGGTATGTTCAATACAACGATACGACAGACTGGATAAAACACTTCGCCGCTTCCACTTTTTTATTGCAACCGTTCTTCCCTTCTGCAGATTATTTTTTCTCATTCAATAGTCCTTCGTGGAGTTTGGGCTGCGAACAGTTATTTTATTTCTGTTTCCCCCTCATCATTCCTTTCTTAAATAGTAAACGGAATCTATGTATCACTCTTTTCATCTGCCTGCTGGTTATGCTGACAGGTATGCATCTGACTGCTGAAGAACAAATTAAAGCATACTGGTATGTAAATCCAATCACCCGCCTGCCGGACTTTTTTGTAGGTGTTTTACTTTATCAGTTTTATCGGTCGATATTCAACAAAAAGACTTCTTATTCCACCGGAACACTATTAGAAATAGGAGTAGTCATTTTATTTTTTGTTTTCTATTTTTGTGCCGCAAACATTCCCAAAGTATACCGCTATTCTTGTTACTACTGGCTACCCGTTTCTTTGGTGATACTTATCTTTGCCTTACAAAGAGGGTATATATCCCGGTTACTATCCAATCGGGTCTTAGTGATAGGAGGAGAAATCAGTTATAGTTTCTATCTGATACATTTATTTATTATACTCACATACCTCCAAATGGCTACTCTGTATCAATGGCACATACATTGGATGATAAGTGTCCCCGTCATTTTTTGCATCACTATTGCACTTAGCTTACTTTCTTATTATTATTTTGAAAAGCCTGCCAATAGATGGGTAAAACGAATACTAACTAAAAAACAATCATAAATTAGCCCCATGAAATTATCAACAAAAACACCCCGAATTGAAGTAGTAGATGCTCTTAGAGGATTTGCTGTAATGGCCATCCTTCTGGTTCATAACCTGGAGCATTTCATTTTCCCCGTATATCCGGAAAGTTCTCCTGAATGGCTTACCATTTTGGATGCCGGAGTATTTAATGCGACATTTTCACTGCTTGCCGGAAAGTCTTATGCCATATTCGCTCTGCTTTTCGGATTCACTTTCTATATCCAGTCGCACAACCAGCAGTTGAAAGGAAAAGATTTTGGTTACCGCTTTTTATGGAGAATGATATTGCTGGCAGGATTCGCCACTTTGAATGCTGCTTTCTTCCCGGCAGGAGATGTCCTGCTTCTGTTTGTTGTAGTCAGTCTTGTACTGTTTATCGTACGTAAATGGAGTGACAAAGCGATTCTAATCACCGCCATCTTGTTTTCACTGCAACCGATTGAATGGTTTCATTATATAATGAGCCTTTTCAATCCTGCCTATACCCTACCCGATTTGAATGTTGGAGCCATGTATGCTGAAGTAGCGGAATACACCAAAGCCGGAAACTTTTGGGATTTTCTGATAGGTAATATTACTTTAGGACAGAAAGCAAGCCTGTTTTGGGCTATCGGTGCCGGACGTTTCTTGCAGACTGCCGGACTTTTCCTGTTTGGCTTATATATCGGACGCAAAGAATTGTTCGTAACTACCGAATCTCATTTGAAGTTCTGGATGAAAGCACTTATTATTGCAGCTATCAGTTTCGCGCCACTGTATTCTCTGAAAGAACAGATCATGCAAAGTGACAGCAGTCTGATTCAGCAAACAGTAGGTACTGCTTTTGATATGTGGCAGAAGTTTGCATTCACGATTGTACTTGTTTCTTCTTTCATGTTGCTTTATCAGAAAGATAAATTCAAGAAAGCCGTATCCAACCTACGATTCTACGGAAAAATGAGTTTGACCAACTATATTTCCCAATCTATTTTAGGAGCTATTATCTATTTTCCATTCGGGCTTTATCTTGCTCCTTACTGTGGATATACTCTTAGCTTGATTATAGGTATCGTTCTTTTCCTGTTACAGGTTAAGTTCTGCAAATGGTGGCTATCTAACCATAAACAAGGACCATTGGAGACAATATGGCATAAATGGACTTGGATCGGAACCAAGAAATGACAGGAAGAAAAGCAGGCTACGAAATATGCACAACTACAAACGAACAACTTACGAATATGAAACTGAACGTATCACTCTAAAGCATCAACAACACATGTGTATATCCGCAGCCTGCCTGTTGAAATTGAGATGATGCCAATACAACAAGATTCTCGCAAGAAGGATTTGCAAGTGGACTTAAAGAATGCAAAGGAAATGAAAGAACTGTACCAAGTGAGGAAAAATACCCGAAAATAGGCAGAATCAGGGCCATGTACAGAGAAAAAAGAAGCGCCTCCACAATCTTCAAAAGATTATAGAGGCGCTATTTTATTATTTATCTTTTTATGATCTATATCTGAAATTTCAGAAGAGACAAAATCAGATACCCAATGATTTTTTCACTGCTTCAATCTTTTCCATGGCGGCAGATTCGGCAGAAGCATAACAGTTGCGGCATCCCATTTCACCCTGAACTTCCATATAGAACTTAATCTTCGGTTCTGTACCTGAAGGACGAACAGAAACTTTGCTACCGTCTTCTGTGAAATATTGAAGAACGTTAGATGGTTCCGGCATATCGATGGCAGTTACGTTACCTTTATCATCAGTCTGTTTCAGTGTCTTATAATCTTTGCTTAAGATCACCTTAGAGCCACCCAATTCTTTCGGAGGATTAGCACGGAAGTTTTCCATCATTGCTTTGATTTCTTCAGCACCACTCTTACCCGGTTTCACTACGTTTACGGTAAACTCTTTAGAGAATCCATATTCTACGTAGATATCAAGCAACAACTGATACAAAGATTTGCCATTATCTTTTGCCCATGCGGCAACTTCAGCAATCAGACAGCAAGCAGATACAGCATCTTTATCACGAACAAAATCTTCGGCAAGGAATCCATAGCTTTCTTCACCACCACCGATATATTTCTGTTTACCTTCACGCAGACGGATTTCACGGGCAATCCATTTAAATCCAGTATAGCAGTCAAGCATTTCGATATTATTCTTATCTGCGATTTTCTTGATAAGTTCGGTAGTAACGATTGTCTTCACACAGAACTCATTACCTTTAATCTTACCCAGTTGTTTGTATTGAGTCAGAATATAATAAAGGTACATCATACAGGTCTGGTTACCGTTAATCAGTACCCATTCACCCTTGTCATCCTTACAAGCGATACCCACACGGTCAGCATCCGGATCGGAAGCCATTACGAGTTCAGCATCAATTTCTTTAGCAAGGTTTACAGCCATAGAAAGAGCTTCCGCATTTTCAGGATTCGGAGATACGACAGTCGGGAAGTTACCGTCCTTAACCATTTGTTCGGGAACAGTGAATACGTTTTCGAATCCCCACATCTTCAATGCACGCGGAATCAACATCATACCTGTACCGTGAATCGGAGTATAGACAATCTTCATATCTTTGTGACGGGCGATAGCTGCCGGATCAATAGAAACGGTTTTCACCATGTCCAGATAAATTTTATCAATGTCTTCGCCGATAATCTGAATCAAATCAGGATTTCCCTGGAATTTAATGTCAGCAGCAGAAGCAATGGCATTTACTTCGTCGATGATGCCTTTATCGTGTGGAGCCAATACCTGTGCACCATCGTCCCAATATGCCTTGTAACCGTTGTATTCCTTCGGATTGTGAGAAGCAGTCAGAATGATACCGCTCTGGCAACCGAGGTGACGGATAGCAAAAGACATTTCCGGAGTCGGACGCATATCGTCAAACAGATATACTTTAATGCCATTGGCAGAGAATATATTAGCAGATGTCTCTGCAAACAAACGGCTGTTGTTACGGCAGTCATGACCGACTACTACAGAAATTTGTGGCAGGTCTTTGAAGTTCTTCTTCAGATAGTTGGAAAGCCCTTGAGTGGCAGCACCTACCGTATAGATATTCATACGATTGCTACCTACTCCCATGATACCACGCAAACCACCAGTACCAAATTCAAGGTCTTTGTAGAAAGCTTCAATAAGTTCGGTTTTATCATCGTTTTCCAACATTCGTTTCACTTCAGCCTGGGTTTCAGCATCATAAGCCGGGGTTAGCCATTTTTCGGCTTTTTCAGTGACCTGTTTAATAAGTTCCTGATTTTCCATTTCGATTGTTATTTATTGGTTAATGAATTATTTATTATCAATTTCTCGAGCACACAAATGTAAAATAATAAGTTTATAAATCCTAGGTATTCAATTAAAAATTAGAAATTAAAAATTAAAAACCAGAGATTAAAAGTAAATAGCCATCCCACAGCAACAACTTGTCAGCCCATTTTAATCTTTCATTTTTAATCTTTCATTTTCAATTCTTATTTTACCAAATATCTGTCGCCAGTCTGTTTGACATATTCCTGCAAGAATTCTTTCGGATATCCGGGACGGATCACACCGGCAGGTTGTCCGATAGAATTACGTTCAAACTTACCATCTTTAACACGCTTCACTACTCCATCATTATACTTCACAATCAAGAATGTACCTAATTGTTTCCAAGTATCGAAAGTGCTCTGTGCGGTCATATTTGTATAATTTGTCAGAAAATCAACTGCTGCGTTCTTATCTTTAGCCAACAGTTTGGCAGCCATCTCTTCAATGCCTTCCTGTGCATTGTTGAAAGTCGTTTCCATTTCTTTCTGCGCTTCCCGTACATCACCGATCATCAAATCATAACGCGGATAGACCATATTAGATACCCAGTTGAAAATCCAGAAAGCTGAATTCCAAGAGAATGTTATATAATCGGCTCCATCTACACGGGTATAGCATACCGGAACTTTCGTTGCGCAGCAATAGACCGGAGTAAATACCGTCATGTTGGCATCATCCACACCAAACCAAAGTACACCACCTATCGGGTCCGGCTTATGAGCACGCATTTGTGCAACAAATACAAATCCGCTTTGTTGAGTGGAAATGGGACGTTCGTTGAAATATTCCTTATCGTCTACCTTGAAGTTCAGAGGAGAAAGGCGATATGGCGTCTTATAAGGACCTGCTCCGAAATCATTGGAAATATCAAGAGGCGTACCTTCATAGTGGTCACGCATCATATCTTTCACATCCTGTACAGACAGTTTATGTTTCGGTTTCACAAAAAGAGGCATTGGAGTATCGGTCTTTCCCTCAATATAAGGAAGATACTCTTTTCCATTATCCGTGAACTTATTAAAATAGCTCCACACACGTGCCTCACAGAAACGACGAGCACCAAAATCAAGAGGCGCATAAGCTAACGAAAAGCTAAAATCTTTATTTACTCCATTAAAATATCCCTTCTCACGAGCGAAAGAAACGACATCCGGAGAGTACATACAGTTCTCCTTGTCATTCATATCAAACTGGTGGATACGTGACTGATTAGCATGAGCCGAAATGCAGTCATCAGGCACACGTACAGCTACCCAAACAGCTCCACGAATTCCGGGACCTTTACCAATCATTTCCATGATCCATATTTCGTTCGGATCGGCAATAGTAAAGGACTCTCCTTCGCTATAATAACCGTATTGCTGCACTAAATCGGTCATGATTTTAATTGCTTCACGGGCAGTGCGCGAACGTTGCAAACCAATATAAATCAGACTTCCGTAATCAATAATCCCTGTGGAATCCGCCAGTTCCGGACGTCCGCCGAAAGTCGTCTCACCAATCGTAACCTGATATTCATTCATATTACCGACTACATTGTAAGTCTGACGTGCCTGCTCTATTTCTCCCAGATACTTGCCGGTATCCCATTCATACACTTTCAACATCGTTCCCTTCGGGTAGGTAGCAGCCGGATAATGATAGAGTTCTCCGAACAGGCCATACGAGTCAGCAGAATAGGAAACGATCGTCGAGCCATCGGCAGACGCATTCTTTCCAACAATCAGGTTAGTGCAAGCGAAAGTGTTCGCCACAGCTGCCATAAACATGGCAGCACAAAGAATAATTCTTCTTTTCATAAATATATGATTCACTTTTAGTAATTTACCAAACAAAGCTTTCACGAGCTATCGTTTCATTCCCACAACCATCGGTCACTGTAAACTCGACAGTATGCTTTCCGCCCTTCTTCACGTGTTTCGGATCAAGTACACATTCCCAGTACGATTTCACAATATTGGGGCGTCCGAAAAGTGCATACTTACCATCAATCGTTCCACGATAGGAAGCAATTCCCGCCCCCTGATCTTTCAACCGATAGACAATCTTTCCGTTTCTTCCCCACTGGTTCTTATTGACAGGAATAATCTCCGGCGGAATGGTGTCGATGGCAACAGTATAAGTTCCCAGCTCCCTGATAGCGGCTTTCATGTATCCATCTTCATACTTTCCACCTACGCTGTACTTTCCTCCCTTCGGAGTGATACGGGCTACATAATATTTGGTCGTATCGGCAACCGGCTTTCTACGCAACCCGATACGAAGTTCACAAGCTGCATGCAATGGAACCGTCTTATCATTCAGTTGATAAGTAAAAGCAACGGCACCACTATCCGCCTTCATCTGATAATTGAGGGGGACATCGTCATACAACATTCCTTTCGGAATAACCAGGCTCAATCCCGGTTCTTGCAAATAATTAGTCTTATTCCAGGTGAAATAATATTTCTCTCGATGATTCAACGCTTCAACCGGCTGCTTCCGGCCCCGTACGGTAAAACGATAGTTGGAAGTGTTTCCGAAAGCATCTTTCAACGTATATAAGAACTGATAATCCCGTTCCTCGTCAATCGTCACCAAACCACGATTATCATTCGACGCTTTCAGCAGACGCAACGTATTCCCCGGATCAATAAAAGATTTCATATATTGTCCATACGTCCAAGAGTTAATCATCCGGTTTTCTTCCTGTGAGAAGCGATCTACTGTGCTACGAAATATTTCATTCCCATCTACCGCGAGCACAACAGAATAAACTCCATAATGGTTACTTACGCCATCCATATAATCGTATGCCTTGATACCCATACCTATCACTCCCCATGCTTCCACGGGACGTTCGCTATTGGGAAGAATCGTTTTATTCTCCTGCTTTCCATCCACAACTCCTTTGCCCGGTTGCGGAAAAAACATGATGCCATCCGCTTTCGGAGCACGCGTATCTTTTATTTTCGATTGAAAAAAAGGCATAGGGTCAATATAATCTCCCGATTCCGTTTCAAACACATCCAGATGAAGATGCGGACCGAACGAATATCCGGTGTTTCCGCTCCATGCAATCTGCTGACCTCCTTTTACCGGATATTCTCCCGGTTCGGGAACAATCTCCACTTCCCAGTTCTCTTCTTCATATTGAAGTTTCTCCACCCTTTCGGCAATGGGAGAAACAAAACCACTCAAGTGACGGTTGATAGTTGAATAACCATTATGGTAGCAGACATCAAGTACATATCCCGATCCATTCGTGACACGAATACGTGAAATATAGCCATCAGCGAGAGCACAAACGGGTTTACCGATCACTCCGCCTGTTTTAAAATCCAGCCCGCCATGGAAGTGATTGGAGCGGATTTCGCCAAAGTTTCCACTCAATGTAAGAGGAAAGTCAAAAGGAGGCACAAAGGTAGCTTGCTTTTTCTCTTGTCCATACCCTCCGATGCAGCAAGCTAGCATCAAAGCTGTGATATATCGTCTCATCATTCCATTCACTTTTTTACTCCCGCAAATGTACACTATTCCCACTAAACTATGAAATATCTGGGAGGAATGATGGCCTTAGATTCTAGTTAATATTTCTTTTTAATGTTATATTCATTGCAAATCAGTAGTCATTATGTTATTAATATTAGTACTTTTGTGGCTGTTTTTTAATTATAATTAAAAGTTAGAGACTCAATGAGAATGTATGTAAAAGTAATGGCAGCGGTCATTGCATGTATATTGCTGAGTGGAGAAGCGCTCTCGGCATTTGCAACTACCCCCGCTACAGAAAATCTGAGTTGGTTTAAAAAGAAAAAGAAGAAACCAGAAGAGAAAGAAGAGAAGAGTAAAAGCGACTACGAAAAATTAGTGGAAGACAGTAAAACTACAAAAGGAATGTTTGCTGTACACCAAAAGAAGAATGACTATTATTTTGAAATTCCTACCTCACTTTTGGGACGTGATTTATTAGTTGTCAACAAACTGCAGCGAGTTCCTGCCGAACTTAATGATGCAGGTGTAAACCGTGGAGTAAACTACGAGAATCAGATGGTTTGCATGGAATGGGATAAAGCTACGGGCAAACTAATGCTACGACAACAACGCCCATTACCTCTGGCCCCCCAAACGGATGCTATCTTCCGTTCGGTAAAGGATAATTTTATCTCTCCGTTGATTGCCGCATTCAAAATCGAAGCGATTAATGCAGATTCTACTGCATTAGTAATCAAGGTGAATGATATTTATGACGGTACTGAAACCAGTATTAATAATGTATTTACTAATATCAATCTGGGTACTTCGGCTATCAAGAACTTATCACGTATTTTATCCATCAAATCCTTTTCAAACAATGTCGTGGCAACTTCCGAGTTGACCACCAGAGTTACAGAAGGAACCACCACAGTTTATGTGACGGTGGAAGTTAGCTCTTCTATTCTCTTGTTACCCGAAAAGCCGATGATGGGGCGATTCGACAATCAGAAGGTCGGTTATTTCACTAATCCGTTATTAAGTTTCAGTGATGCACAACAACGTACGGATAAAACACAGTATATCACTCGCTGGCGTATGGAGCCTAAACCGGAAGACCGGGAGGCTTATCTGAAAGGTCAGCTTGTGGAACCTGCCAAACCAATCGTATTCTACATTGATAATTCAACGCCTTACCAATGGCGTACGTACATTAAGAAAGGTATTGAGGACTGGCAGATTGCTTTTGAAAAGGCTGGTTTCAAGAATGCGATTATCGCCAAGGAAATCACGGACAGTATGCATGTAGATATGGACGATGTCAACTACTCCGTACTGACTTATGCAGCTTCAGAAAAGAAAAATGCAATGGGACCTTCTCTGTTAGATCCACGTTCCGGAGAAATTCTGGAAGCTGATATTATGTGGTGGCACAATGTGCTTTCTATGGTACGCGAATGGATCACTGTGCAAACTGGAACTGTGTGTCCGGAAGCACGCAATGTGCAATTACCCGATGCTTTAATGGGAGATGCCATCCGGTTCGTTGCTTGCCATGAGGTAGGCCACTCATTGGGACTCCGTCACAATATGATGGGATCATGGGCTTTCCCGACGGATTCATTACGTTCCGAAGCATTCACTTCCAGAATGAATTCTACCGCTTCATCTATCATGGATTATGCACGATTCAATTATATCGCACAACCAGGAGATGGCGTGAAAGTTCTTTCTCCGCATATCGGTCCTTATGACATGTTTGCTATCGAATATGGTTATCGTTGGTACGGAAAGAAGACTCCGGAAGAAGAAAAGGATGTTTTATTCGATTTTTTGAGCAAACATACTGATCGTCTTTATAAATATAGTGAAGCACAGGATGTACGTGATGCGGTAGATCCACGTGCACAGAACGAAGATTTAGGTGATGATCCGGTTCGTTCTTCTTTACTTGGCATTGAGAATCTGAAACGTATTGTTCCGCAAATTCTTCAATGGACTACTACCGGCGAGAAAGGACAAACTTATGAAGAAGCATCACGCCTCTACTATGCAGTAATCAACCAATGGAACAACTATTTATATCATGTCCTTGCCAATATTGGCGGTATCTACATTGAAAATACAATTGTTGGAGATGGCGTCAAGACTTATACATTCGTTGAGAAAGAGAAACAACAAGCTTCACTAAAATTTCTGATGGATGAAGTATTAACATATCCTAAATGGCTGTTTGACACGGAAGTAGGACAATATACTTATCTACTTCGTAATACTCCCATCGGAAAACAGGAGAATGCTCCTACGCAAATCTTAAAGAACGCCCAAGCCTATATCCTTTGGGATTTACTAGGCAACACCCGTTTGATGCGTATGATAGAGAATGAGTCTGTCAACGGGAAAAAAGCCTTCACAGTAGTGGAGCTTATGGACGGACTTCATAAAAACATTTTCGGTATTACCGAACGTGGTGGCATCCCCAACGTAATGGAACGTTCTTTGCAGAAAAACTTCCTCGATGCATTACTTACAGCAGCCGCAGAACCCGAAGCTGTAAAAATCAACAAGAAGATTGCAAATGAGCATTTCCTGCTTGACCATGCCACTCCTTTCTGCAGCTGTTATGCAGCCGAACAACGGGCACTTCGCCAAGAAGACCGAATGGGCGCTCCACGTGTGCTTAACTTCTATGGTAGTCAGCTCAACCGTATTTCTGATGCTATCTCGGTGAAACGCGGAGAGCTATTACGTATCAAGAAATTGTTGCAGAGCCGTCTCGGCACTTCTGATACTGCTGCACGCTATCATTATGAGGATATGATTCTACGTATTAATACGGCTTTGGGAATCAAATAAAACAAAATCAATCACTTTAACAATCTATATTGATGAGAAAAAAATATTTATACGTTCTTATATGTTTTCTTGTTAGCACGTTGGCTGTAGCCAACGCTGCTAATCGCACAATCACCGGAGTCGTCATATCCGGTGAAGACAATGAACCTCTAATCGGTGCTTCTGTATATGTTAATGCAGACGATTTGAAAAAAGCCGGAGTATCACAGACTTCTCTAGGTACTATCACTGATATGGATGGTAAATTCTCCATTTCCATTCCGGAAAAGGTGACCAGACTACATTGTAGTTATATAGGTTTTGAAGAACAAAACATCATATTACAAACAGGAAAAGATACTTATCGTATTGTACTTCAAGCTTCATCACACACATTAGGAGACGTAGTAGTAACTGGTTATCAAGAACTGGAACGTCGTAAACTGACTGCTGCCATTGCCAAAGTAGATGTTACAGATGGAATGGTAGGTGCTGCAAAAAGTATCGATCAGGCGTTAGCAGGACAAATCGCCGGTGTAGCTGTTACGACAACTTCTGGTGCACCGGGAGCTCCAGCACGTATTCGTATTCGTGGTACGGCTTCATTAAATGGAACACAAGACCCATTGTGGGTATTGGATGGGATACCTTTGGAGGGTACGGACATTCCAGAAATCAACAAAGACAACGATAATGACATCGTAAATATGTCACAATCTTCTATCGCAGGTTTAAGTCCAAACGACATTGAAAGCATTACGATATTAAAAGATGCAGCTGCTACTGCTATCTATGGTGCACGTGCTGCAAATGGCGTAATTGTGGTAACAACCAAAAGAGGAAAAACCGGAAAACCTGTTATTAACTTCAATACTAAATTGACTTATACTCCAAATCTCAATACTTCACGACTCAACTTACTAAACTCGGAAGAGAAAGTCGATTTGGAACTTCAATTATTAAAAGAAGCACGGTTTGACATATTATGGGGATTAACAGATCCGATACCGGTATTTCCTGAAAAAGGAAAAGTTGCTGCTATCATGAAACAATATAATTTAATAGACATCTATAAAGAACAGGGGTGGAACGGACTGACACCTGAAGCCCAAAATGCTATAAACAAACTGAAAACAATCAATACAGACTGGAATGATATATTATTCAGAGATGCTTTCACGCAAGAATATAACTTTAGCATTTCCGGTGGTAGCGAAAAGGTTACTTATTACAACTCACTTGGTTATGTCAAAGAAAACGGAAATGTACCAGGTGTAAGCATGAGCCGTTTTAATCTGACCAGTAAAACGTCTTACCAAATCAACAAAATATTAAAAATTGGAATGTCTATTTTTGCCAACAGACGCAAGAATAACACATTTATGACTGATACTTACGGACTTATTAACCCTATATATTATTCACGTATCGCCAACCCTTACTTTGCTCCGTTTGACGAACAAGGAAACTACCTTTACGATTACGACGTAGTCAGAAGTAATGAAACAGATGAAAAGCAAGGCTTTAATATATTCGAAGAACGAGCAAACACCAATAAAGAATCTGTCACCACAGCCATCAATTCTATCTTTGATGTTCAGCTACGTTTTAACGATCAGTGGAAAGTTTATTCACAGATTGGTGTGCAATGGGATCAATTGTCGCAAGAAGAATATGCCGGGATAAATTCATATAATATTAGGAATATACGTGAAACCAATAAATATTGGAAAAATGGTGTACAAACCTATCTTATACCAGAAGGAGGCATGCTTAAAACAACTAATAGTACAACCTCACAACTCACATGGAAAATCCAAGGAGAATACAAAAACACATTTGGGGATATACATGACATACAAATAATGGCTGGTTCGGAAATTCGCAAAAACTGGGTAGACAACCAAGCCTCAACCGGATACGGATATGATCCCAAGAAACTAACATTCCAGAATCTCATATTTAAAGATGAAGCACAAGCCAATGATTGGAATCTAAAAACTAAATCGTACAAGGAAAACGCTTTTGCTTCTTTCTTTGCCAATGGTTCATATACTTTAATGAATCGTTATACATTGGGAGGAAGTGTGCGCATGGATGGTTCTGATTTATTCGGAGTAGATAAGAAATACCGTTTCTTACCAATCTATTCGGTAAGCGGTTTGTGGCGTTTATCTAATGAATCGTTCATTAGACAATACAAATGGATTGATAATTTAGCTCTTCGCCTTTCTTATGGCTTACAAGGAAATATTGATAAGGGAACCTCTCCATTCCTAGTCGGAAAATATGATAATGTGAATATTTTACCAGGTTACAGTGAAGAAAATATTATTATCAATAGTGCTCCCAACAGTAAATTACGCTGGGAAAAAACAGCATCTTACAATCTAGGAATAGATTTTTCTGTACTCAATCAAGCCATCAATCTTAGTGTAGATTACTACTATAGAAAAGGAACAGACTTAATTGGTTCTAAAGCATTAGCTTTAGAAAATGGATTCACTAATATGTCTATAAACTGGGCTAGTATGGAAAATAAAGGTGTAGAAATAAACCTGCAGACACGTAATATCACCACTAAAAACTTCTCTTGGTACACTACTTTCAACTTCGCATATAATCAAAATAAAGTACTAAAAGTACTTACAGATAAAAGCCAAGTGACTCCTAGTCTGGAAGGATATCCCGTAGGTGCAATCTTTGCACTAAAAACAAAAGGTATAAATCCTGATACAGGACAAATCTATCTTGAGAATAAAGAGGGGAAAGCTGTCACTGTAGAAGAGTTATTCAGAATGACATCGAATGAAGATGGTCTTGGCACTTACCAAATAGGACCAAGTACTGAAGAACAAAGAGACTTTTACAGCTATGTTGGAACGTCAGATGCTCCCTACACAGGCGGTTTTCTAAATACGTTCAATTACCGAAATTGGGAACTGAATCTGAATTTTTCATATAATTTTGGAGCACACGTAAAAACAACTCCAAGTTATAATGTATCTGACTTAGACCCAGGGCGCAATATGAATAGAGACATACTGGATAGATGGACACCGGAAAATACAACAGGAAAGTTCCCTGCATTAGCAACGTACAATTACAATCCGGCCGACTACTACTTGTTCAGTACTCGAAATGACATTTACAGATCACTGGATATCTGGGTAAAAAAGCTAAGCTTTGTACGTCTACAAAATATACGTCTTGCTTACCGGGTTCCATCCGAATGGCTTCATAAACTAAGTATCGGCGGAGCAACTGTAGGATTAGAGGCTCGTAACCTATTCGTTATCAGCTCTAATTATGATAATTATATGGATCCGGAATCAATGGGCAACCTATACTCTACCCCAGTTCCCAAATCCATTACCTTCAATCTAAGTCTTAACTTTTAAAAAATATATTATGACAAAGAAAATATATTATATATTCACATTAATAGGAAGCCTGTTATTATCTTCCTGTGATAGTTATTTGGACATACAACCAGTAGGCCAAGTAATTCCCAATACGCTAGCTGAATACAGAGCTTTATTCACAACAGCTTACAATACAGCACTCAATGACAGAGGAATATGCGAAATCAGAACAGATATCGCAACCATATTACAGTCTGATGCCACTTCCAAAAATTCTTTAGGAGATGTTGAAAAATGGAATGATGTTAATCCGAATGCAAGTACGAGACAATTTGGATGGGCGGCCTATTATACCAATATCTATTATGCCAACGCAATCATCGATAAAAAAGATGAAATATCAGAAGGAAGCCAAGAAGATATTAATCAATTAGTTGGAGAAGCTTACCTCATGAGAGCATATATGCATTTCATATTGGTCAATCTTTATGGACAACCTTATACAGCTACCGGAGCATTAGAAACCAAAGCAGTTCCTCTAAAACTCAATACTGATTTAGAAGAAATACCATCAAGAAATACTGTAAAGGAAATATATACCTCTATTTTATCTGATATAGAAACAGCACGGAAACTGATTAATAAAAAAGAATGGGAAATTCAATATTCATACCGTTTTTCAACATTATCAGTAGATGCTATGGAATCACGGGTATATTTATACATGGGTGAATGGAGCAAATCTTATGAAGCTTCGGAACGTGTATTAGCCGGAAAATCGACATTGGTAAACCTAAATGATGAAGGAGGCAAACTTCCTAATGAATTTACATCTGTAGAAATGATCACTGCCTATGAAGTTTTTCCAAATAGCGATTATGCCGGATCACTCTTACTTTACCCTTCATTTTTACAAGAATATGAGGAAGAAAAAGATCTACGTCCAAACAAGTATTATCAAGCAAATAAAAATGGAAATTATACTTCCATCAAAAGTGGTGAATCTAAATTCAAATGTACTTTCCGCACCGGAGAGCTTTATTTAAATTCAGCAGAAGCTGCTGCACATTTAAACAAATTACCTGAAGCACGTACCCGGCTCTTGAAACTAATAGAGAATCGTTATACATCAGAAGGTTATGAGCAGAAAAAGAATGAAATAAATGCGATGAGCCAAGAAAAGCTAGTCACAGAAATTCTGAAAGAACGTGCTCGCGAGCTTGCTTTTGAAGGCCATCGCTGGTTTGATTTACGCCGAACTACCCGACCGGAAATCAAAAAAGAAATTGAAGATGTAACCTACACACTTGTACAAGATGATTCCCGTTACACATTGCGTATTCCACAAGATGCAATTGATGCTAATCCCGGACTTTTAAACTAATAACCAAGCATTTTTCATAGAAACAAACCGCCTGACATCATAGACTAAAAAGCTCCCTTTACCAAAAGCGTAAAAGGAGCTTTTTTTAATCTATCTATTAGCCATTTCTCATTTTGTACACCTACCTCATTCACCATTAAATCTTTATCCCCTAAAAGCATTGTTCTTTAACAAGAAATCCGTATCTTTGTAGCGACTTATTACGATTAATAACGTAGAAGCGTTTAGAATATTATCTCTATTCAGAATCTGGTAAATTCTTTAATTGGGGAGATAATGGCAACTAAGCGTTCACGTCTTTGTTATATGCAAGGGCGTGGACTCTGTTGTTCATTTCCCAATAGGTTTACCAGAGCCTTGAATAGAATGAACTAACGACGTCCACGCTTCTCTTGTATATATATGGTATCCGGACGCTTACCACACAAACAATAAAGGTAATGAGCAGCACTATTACAAAGTTCTTCGCTTCTTTTTTAGCTTATGGGGTAGCTAATAAGAAAAAGCGCTTCTCGGCAATTGGCCGTTTCTCCGAAGGATTGGCTCCGGTAAAAGGAAAAATCCAATGGGGATACATCAATAAAGGATATGACGTTGTCATTCCTCTAATGTACGAACGGGCTTTCTCTTTTAAAGAAGGATTAGGGATGGTAGTACTCAATTCTCAATACGGATTCATCGACCATACCGGACAAATACAGATTCCGTTTAAATACACAGCCGCTCACTCGTTTGAACAAGAATGTGCACGGGTATGCCACGATGGATTATGGGGATTGATTGACAGACAAGGAAACTACATTCTTCCACCGACTTACAGTCAAATAGAACAATTCGCGGAAGGATTAGCTCTCGTCTCGCTACACAATAAGATAGGATTCATTAACAAGAAAGGAGAAGTTGTCATTCCCC
This sequence comes from Bacteroides sp. MSSM.1001136sp1_RTP21357st2_D2_RTP21359_211015, assembly GCF_040913205.1. Classification (NCBI taxonomy): domain Bacteria; kingdom Pseudomonadati; phylum Bacteroidota; class Bacteroidia; order Bacteroidales; family Bacteroidaceae; genus Bacteroides; species Bacteroides sp. MSSM.1001136sp1_RTP21357st2_D2_RTP21359_211015. The sequence goes on from NZ_JBDFVF010000011.1 coordinate 88,040, forward strand.
TGGAATATGATAATGGACGCTCTTTCTCTGAAGGATTGGCTGCTGTTTGTATTGAAAGTCAGTCGCCCAAGTGGGGGTATATAAACAAAGACAATGAAGAAGTACTTCCTTTTAAGTACGATATTGCAGAACCCTTTTATAACAACATAGCTCGAGTGGGTCTCTATGGAAAAAGCATGAAAATCAACAAACAGGGCAGTGAATGTCTATAAAACAACCACTCTACGCATTTATTCATCTCAACACGCAAGGCATTCTGTTCTAAAACATCCCCTTACGAATAACAACGTAAGGGGATTTTTCGTACTTTCGAACATGTTAAATCTTTAATACGTAACATTATGATTATCGGAGTACCAAAGGAAATCAAAAACAATGAGAACCGTGTAGGCATGACACCTTCAGGAGTGGCCGAAGTGGTAAAACAAGGGCACCGGGTGTTTATCCAACATACAGCGGGAGTAAATAGCGGTTTTCCGGATGAAGCATATCAAGCTGTCGGCGCACATGTCCTGCCAACAATAGAAGATATTTACGCCACTGCTGAGATGATAGTAAAAGTGAAAGAACCGATAGTCACTGAATATAACTTAATAAGAAAAGGACAGTTACTATTCACTTATTTCCATTTTGCTTCCGACAGGGAGTTAACCCTTGCCATGCTCTCCAACAAATCAATATGCCTAGCTTACGAAACTGTAGAAGAAGCAGACCACACATTACCTTTATTAATTCCGATGAGCGAAGTTGCCGGACGCATGTCTATTCAGGAAGGTGCCCGTTTCCTGGAAAAACCGCAAGGCGGAAAAGGTATCCTTTTGGGAGGTGTACCAGGTGTTAAACCAGCTAAAGTATTAATTTTAGGAGGTGGAGTTGTAGGTAGCAATGCTGCACAAATGGCTGCTGGAATGGGGGCAGATGTCACTATTACAGATATAAATCTGGCACGTCTGCGCTATTTGAGCGAGACACTGCCGAAGAATGTAAAGACATTGTACTCATCCGAACTAAGAATCAGAAAAGAATTGCCGGATGTTGATTTAGTTGTCGGCTCTGTACTGATTCCCGGTGATAAAGCACCACATTTGATTACCAAAGAGATGCTTTCAATAATGCAGCCCGGCACAGTATTAGTAGATGTAGCAATCGATCAGGGAGGATGTTTCGAGACCTCTCACCCGACCACTCACAGTGCACCGACCTATATTGTAGACGGAATCGTTCATTATGCAGTAGCTAATATTCCGGGAGCTGTACCTTACACTTCCACCCTTGCACTAACCAATGCTACTCTCCCCTATGTGATAGCTTTAGCAAATAAGGGATGGAAAAAAGCCTGCAAAGAGAATCCAGCATTAGCACTCGGATTAAATATCGTAGAAGGAAAAATCATTTATAAGGCCGTTGCCGACGTATTTGGTTTGAAGTACGATCCTATCAGCCTGTAACTATGCATTTTCACCATACAGTAATATAAAGTCTTACAGAGTTCTTTCTTTTTTTCAAAGTAAGGCTATCTCAATGTCTTACGTCTTCGATTGATAACCTTTAAAAAACTCTGCAAGACTTTGTATTACTCTGTGGTGAGCTATATCTTTAAAATAAATAATCTTTCTTTGCCGCCCGTTGATAAGCCGCTACCAATTCGTTCATTACTTCTGCCACAGACTGCCGACGGGATATGATTGCCGAAACTTGTCCGATCTCCAATTCCCCTTCTTCCAGATCACCTTCGAAGATTCCTTTTTTAGCACGCCCCCGTCCTAATAAAGTTCTCAAATCTTCAGCACTAGCTCCACTATCTTCAGCCTTCTCCACCGCTTCGCGGAAAGCATTCTTTACCAAACGTGTCGGAGCCAGCTTTTTCAACAACAACTTAGTATCCCCTTCTCTGAGACTCAAGCAATAATCTTTAAATACCGAACTCGCAGAACTCTCTTCAGTAAGAGCAAAACGGGTTCCTATCTGCACCCCTTCGGCTCCCAACACCATAGCAGCCAATACTCCTTCCCCTGTACCGACACCTCCTGCAGCTATCAAAGGTAATGTTATAGCCTCACGTACAGCCGGAATCAAACAGAAAGTCGTTGTTTCTTCGCGTCCATTATGCCCTCCGGCTTCAAACCCTTCTGCCACTACCGCATCTACTCCAGCCTCCTCACATTTTACAGCAAAACGGGAAGAAGAAACAACATGAACAACCGTTATTCCACGCTCTTTCAACCACCCAGTCCACGTTTTCGGATTTCCGGCAGAGGTAAAAACAATCTTCACTCCCTCTTCCACCACAATATTCATAATCTCTTCTATCTGGGGATACATCAAAGGAATGTTTACACCAAAAGGCAATTTCGTGGCCGCATTACATTTACGGATATGCTCGCGTAAAGTGTCCGGATGCATGGAACCGGCACCGATCAATCCCAGTCCACCGGCATTGCTCACAGCAGAAGCAAGACGCCAACCGCTGCACCACACCATACCACCTTGAATAATAGGATACCGAATACCCAGAAGAGAAGTAATTCTATTCATAACCAATAATTTATCTATGTGTTAATATACTAAGATACCAATAATAGCGACAAAGCTATATAACAATGCGCCAACATAACAACACACAAATATACTAATTATTCAATTACAAACATTCTCTAGTCAGCACATTAGCGCATTGCTACATCAACACATCATTATAACGCCTTCAACGGGCAATCTGTTCAATTGGTTTATTTATCAACACAGTGGTAGAATCTCCATAAGTTCTCAACACTTCCAATGTGCGGGCACGGTTATCCCGTCCCGTCTTATTCCAGAAATCTTTTGTAAAGACAGCCATCAGGTCAAGTCCGCCGATAGTTCCACCATTGATATACACTCCACTCCCACCAAACAAGGGAATAGGTGCATCCATCACTACCGTGTTCACCATCATTCCGTTAGCACGTTCACCCAACTGACGGAAACGTACCCCACTCGCCTGTATCTCATCCAACGACTTACGCATTCCCTTTGCCATCGGATTGCGTGCCCAGTTTGAATAAGATCTTTGATGGCGTATCTCGTAGAAAGGATCACCCCGCCAGGTATTTTTATCGATCTTTATCTTCTTCTGATAGATGGGATCCCAGTTATAGCGGGTATTCGCTTTATATGGCATCAGAGTCAACATCACTTTCGGTTTAGGCAACGCTTCAGGAAGCGATTCGTCAGGCATCATCCAGCTTTTCTCCTCCGACATCCGGGGAGTACCCACTGCGCTTCCGAAATCAATCGACTTCACAGCATCCATATTTAAATGCAACTCCTGGTCACTCTCCAGCAATTTCTTCAAATGCAAAGAATCTTGCGCCGTCCATACTTGCGAATATGCAAATACAGCGGTCAGGCACAGTGCCATCGTTGTTATAACCCGTTTTAATCCATCCATTCTTTTTACTCTTTCATTACCTATATTTCGGAGCACTTCATATACATTTGTACGTATAAGAGGCTATCTTTTGAGCGTAATAATCCCCCTGTCAGCAGCAAAAGACTACTGATACAAACAAATATTCCCACATGAATGTTTCCTATTTTTTACTTTCCGAAGGCTCCTCCCCCTTTATTACCACCAACGATAACCCGATCCACAAAGCGGTTCATCGTAGCACGGATCGATCGTCCATCTTGTTTTCGGATATTGGCGCTCTTCCCACCAACTACGATAACAAGCGGCTGCATCGAGTACTTCCTCATCGGTCAGGAAATAGATTGCTTCATAATTTTCAGCATTCGCCAATACCATTTTGCAACCTAATGACGGAGGTGTGCCCTGACGGATTGACTCAATCACCCAAAGCATACACTCACCCAACCGAATCTTACCGTTGTTCATATTATAAACCGACGGAAAAGAAGGGATAATAGTCAGATCTTCTGCATATTTTAAAAGTTCGGGGATATCCTCTTCCGTGAAATGAGGAACCTCCACCACCCCTTTTTCATTCTTCATCTTGTACGTACCCGACTTCAATTGCTTCACAAAAAGAGCAACATCCGGATTGTTATAATCCATTTCTTCGCTGGTGCATCCTGTAAAGGATACGATCAGGCAAACAGCCATCCACAGCATTAGTAGTGTTTTTTTCATTTTCATAAGGATTAATACGTCATGCGAAGTCCGCAAAGTAAATTAAAATTAGTCGGCCGTTTCGTTCGTACCGTAGCCAATTTCGAATCTGTCTTGAAATGATGCGAAACTCCGGGTTCGGCAAAAACAGCAAGTCGGTCATTAATCTTATAATTGATTCCAATACCGGCAGTCACTGCCAGCTGGATAGGTTCTTCTTTAAAACTGTTGTCCGGTGCACCGGCAATACATTTATCGGCTATTCCTCCTACAGTAGCGTAAAGGTCGATTTTTTTCGTATCTACCAACGTCACGTTCACTTTAACAGGGATTCCCAGATAGTGCAAATGCTGCCCTGCAGAACGGAGGTTCGAATAGAGTAATCCGGTTTCTATGCCAAGAAAATCGTTCAACTTACGCTCTACCGTCACCCCTGCGGAAACCGGCATTTTATAAGTACCGTTATCTGCCGGAAGTGCTGTACCCACTTGAACTTTCATCGCCCAGCGATGCTTTTTCACTGCTTTGGGTTGAGACATATCGACATTCGACTGTTCTTCCGAAGCGACAGATGATCCTGTATTACCGTTTGTTGCCTGCCAATAACCATTATGCCCCTGATTACCATATCTGTTACCATTTCCCGTAGAAGTAGTGGAAGAAAAAGAAAACGACATAGAGAAAGTGATAGAAAGAGAATCTTCTTCCTCCGTATATTGCGACAGCATACCGTAAGATTTCGGAGCCGGTTTCGGCAACACCGGTTCTACCGGCAACGGCAACTGATTGACGCGTATTCCATCTCCATCCATCTGTCCTCCATTCGTCACGGCTATCTTTGTAAATGCTTCTTCCATTTCCTCCTTTGGAGAGAAATACAAGAAAGTAGCCGACGAGGCTGCCAAAACAAGCAATACAGATGCCGCAGCCGCTACACGGAAGAGCAGAATCCGACGACGATGCTGGCAAGCCACAGGAATTTCCTGCGAGAGCTCTTCCCAAAAGCCATCCCGTACACTCATCCCGGCATCAGCGAGACGCGTGCGAAACAGATCGGTTATTTCATCATTTTCTTTCTTCATGATTTCTATACTCTTTAATTCTTTTTGCTAACAAATATTTGGCCCGGTGCAACTGCGAAGTAGATGAATGCTCTTTAATATGAAGCATCTTGGCTATCTCCTTGTGCGATTTCTCTTCAAACACATAAAGGTTGAAAACGGTTCGGCAACCATCCGGCAATTCGGCAATAAAAGCCATCAACTGCTCTTCGGAGATTCCAGTCCCTCCTCCCGAATCCGATATATCCGGTATATCGGGAAGCTGCTCTTCATGCACTACCAACTGGCTGACTCGCTTCTCCCGTCGCAGGAAATCGAGTGATTGAGTAACCATCACCCGGGTAATCCATGTACAAAGTGAAGACTCACCCCGGAACGAAAAGTTGGTAAAAATCTTGATGAAACCGTCATGCAGTACATCGTGCGCCGCATCCATATCGCCCGTATAGCGGAAACATACCGCCAGCATCTGCTTGGAATAGAGAGTGTAAAGTTCCTTTCGGGCTGAATCCTTTCCTGCCCGACAGCCCTTTATCAGTTCTATCTCGTTTTCCAAAGTCAATTACTTTTTTTTAAAATCGAACGTATGTCTGCGTCGTTTGCTCATTAGACGCGAGAGTTTGAGGAATGCTGCAAGGAATATTGCTAAAAGAAGTTAAAGGATAGATAATTAATAAACGGGAAAGAAAAAACGGTGAACGATAAACGGTAAATGATGAACAAAGCTGCGCATAATCATGCTACAAAATATCCACCGTTTACTGTTTATCGTTCACCGCTTACAGTTCACCGCTTATTATACTATCAGCATGCTTTGAAACTCATGTCCAGTCCTTTCACTGAATGAGTCAAAGCTCCTACAGAGATGAAGTCTACGCCACATTCGGCATACTCACGAAGAGTATCAAAGGTGATACCACCCGAAGATTCGGTTTCGTATTTGCCTGCTACCATCTCCACTGCTTTCTTAGTCATTTCGGGAGTGAAGTTATCAAACATGATACGATCCACTCCGCCAAGGTCAAGAACTTGTTGCAGTTCGTCGAAGCTGCGGACTTCTATTTCTATTTTCAGGTCTTTGCCTTTTTCCTTGCAATATTCTTTAGCACGAGTGATGGCTTTGTCGATACCTCCGGCAAAGTCCACATGATTGTCTTTCAGAAGAATCATGTCGAACAGACCAATACGATGGTTTACTCCGCCACCGATTTTCACTGCCATTTTTTCGAGGATACGCATACCGGGAGTTGTTTTGCGGGTATCAAGCACACGGGTATTTGTACCTTCCAATACCTTTGCATATTTACGGGTCATTGTTGCAATGCCGCTCATACGCTGCATCACGTTCAACATCAGGCGTTCGGTCTGAAGTAAAGATTGCACTTTTCCTTCCACTACCATTGCTACATCACCCGGTTTCACTTCTGTTCCGTCATTGATAAACACTTCCACTTTCATGGTAGGATCAAAACGGTTGAAGATTTCTTTAGCTACTTCGATGCCAGCCAACACACCGGCTTCTTTGATAAGCAATTTTGATTTTCCCATTGCCGTAGCGGGAATACATGAAAGGGTGGTATGATCGCCATCACCTATATCTTCTGCAAAAGCAAGATCGATCAACTTGTCGATCAGTTCTTTTTCCTTATTCATTGATCTTGTCAATTCTTATTTGATGTATTAAATATTGATTCTGCACTTTCTTCAGGAAGCAGTTCACACGAAAGTTCCCATTAGTAGTAGCCAACGTGCCGATAACGAAACTTGATTCGTCCCGTTTTCCCTGATGGTTCACATTAAATCCGCTGACTTTATTCTTCGTAAAGAATTCCTGCATCGCAGCTGTTGCTTTCTGTTTGTCAACGTTTGTCGAGCGACCTTGGAGCACCAGGTTTACCTTGTCCCCCATATACTTACTTAGCTCTTGCGAGCTTCCTCTTTTAAATGCCGTAATCACTCCTGCCGGTATCTCTTGCGCCATTAGCAACGAGAGGGAAAGAAGCAATGCGGTCATTCCTACGAGCACTCGTTTTTTCATAATTACAAGCTTTTAAGTTGAAGTTTAAAGGCTTAAACTTTCAACTAATGATAGGCAAAGGTAAGCATTAATTGCAGAATAACATAAAAAATGCCTATTTTTGTGCAATAATCAGAATTGTAGACGTATGAAAACAACCCTGCTCGTCGTAGGACGAACCGTAGAACAGCACTATATCACTGCCATCAACGACTATATCCAGCGCACCAAACGCTATATCACTTTTGATATGGAAGTGATTCCCGAACTGAAAAACACCAAGAGTCTTTCAATGGAAGTACAGAAAGAAAAGGAAGGAGAACTGATACTGAAAGCCCTTCAACCGGGTGACGTCGTGGTGCTGCTCGATGAACACGGTAAAGAAATGCGCTCTCTTGAGTTTGCCGAATATATGAAACGGAAAATGAATACGGTAAACAAACGATTGGTGTTCATTATCGGAGGTCCTTATGGCTTTTCAGAAAAAGTGTATCAGGCAGCACACGAAAAGATTTCAATGTCGAAGATGACTTTTTCTCATCAAATGATTCGGCTGATATTCGTGGAGCAGATTTATCGGGCAATGACGATATTGAATGGAGGGCCGTATCATCATGAATAGTAACTTATCTCATATACTATTATAAACGAGACAAAATAGACTTTTTAATTTCGTCCCAAGATACATCCACAAACATATAAGGCATTGGCTCCTCCTCCGCATCTTCAAAATAAGCTAAACTTTTCATAGCCATAAAAGAAGATGAGTCAGGATATTTCTGAGAATAGAAATCCAATAGATTTTTCAATGAATACTTTTTCAACAAAAAGTAAATATCTACAAAATCTTTTTTAGTACCTCTCCCTTCAATAGCAGTAATTTTCATTGCCGCAATATCTCTAGGACTTGCCAAACGTATCCCATCTTTATATACGACATCATCAAGCCAAGGATAAGTATAGTTCACGATATCTATTTTAACCTCATTCAATACGTAAATGTGTATATTCTTAGAATCATTTAAGACAGTCAGTGTCCCAAGTGTTCGTAAAGCTTCCTTCAAATCTTGAGAATCTACATTAATCTGACCAAAAAAATCCAAATCGACCGACTTTCGATGTCCTAATTGCAAACTAATGCAGTACCACCGACTAGACGAGTATTACAAAGTACAGGTAACTGTTGCAACTTTTTTAAAAGTTCCAGTGTTGTGGATTCGACCGTTGATAAGTGTAACATCTAAATTGTTCTTTAGGAGTTTGTGAAATGGCAGAAAGATAAGCTAAAGCCCGAGGCTCCAATTCACGAAACCCCTTAGCTATTTCGACGATTCTCCCAAGTCCATAATATTGTTTTACAATATTCCAATCTTGCAACATACCATATTCAAGCACTCTCTTTATTATATATTGTGAATGCTTCTCCATATCCAAATCATCTTTATTGACATCCCAAAAAAGATATGTTGAAAATCGAGTAATATATTCTTCCATTGTCTATCGTATTGCAATCCTTAATATGACAAAGATAAAAATAAAAAATGAATCGAACGCAAGCTAATAGCTATATTTCACAAAACTGTATTATTCTCTTCTTCATAGATTTTATTAAAAACTCTAAAAAGTTTTTTTTCATCCGCAATTAGTTGACGAAGTTCTGCCAACCGTCCGGCATTATCCGATTGGGGTATCCATAACGTCAGATACCCTCCTTCTGCATATTTTTCAGTTAGATGTTTCCGAAAACGGGCATATTGCTCTTCTTTATCCATCTCCGGATAATGAGACAGCCCATATTGTACGGTACGGCGTAAAGTAACTTCGGGATCAATAATTCGGTCAGCCTCGGCAACAATCATTCCATAGATTGTTCTGGGAGCCTGTTTATTGGAAGCCCGATGATCTTCTATCGCCTCTTTCATCTGCAACAGCTGTTCATCCGTAAACCAACGCCGCAAAGTTTCGTCGGCTAACAATACTTTGCCGGAGGTTATATGATGAAATTCACGTCCTTCATACAACCCCAGGTCATGATAAGCAGCAATGACATAAACCATCGAATAATCGACTTCATAATACGTCGCTAATTTCAGACTTTCCTCAATTACCTTTTCTACATGGTCAATTTGATGCGCTTTATCAAAGTTAGCGTATTGAGGAATAATACTTTGCCGAACATAGTTTTGCAATTCAGCAGGCACATGATGAGTCATATTCGATTTTTTTAGCTAGTAAATTCTTTTATTTATATTATTCCCGATTCATCAAACGATGTTCTGCCATCTGTTCGAACTTTGTTCCCGGACGACCATAATTGGCATACGGATAAATGGAAATACCACCACGAGGAGTAAATATTCCCGTTACTTCTATGTATTTGGGATTCATCAATCGGATAAGATCTTTCATTATGATATTCACGCAATCTTCATGAAAGGCTCCATGACTGCGGAAACTGAAAAGGTAGAGTTTCAAACTCTTACTTTCTACCATTTTTATATCAGGAATGTAGCTGATACGTATTTCGGCAAAGTCCGGCTGTCCGGTAATAGGACACAGACTTGTGAACTCCGGGCAGTTGAAACGTACCCAGTAATCATTTTCAGGATGCTTATTATCAAAGGCTTCCAGTACTTCAGGAGCATAATCTTGTTTATACTCGGTTTTTCTTCCTAATAAGGAAAGTTGGTCTTTTAATTCTGTCATTGCACTCATTAACTACAAACTCTACTCTAAACAAAAAAACGCATTTCTTCTTTCACCTATCACCGTCCTGCCTCAAACGCCTTATTCATCGAGGTTTTAGTGGTGAAGGATTCATTTCACAACCTATCACCGCATCTATCACCTATCACCATCAACTCTTATCCTACGTTTGCTTTCTCCTCACCTCACTTGTTACAGTGTGTTTCATTGCTTGAAACAATGTGTTTCCCGCCTTGAAACAAAGTGTTTCATTACTTGGAACAAACTGTTTCAAGTCTTGGAACTTATAGTTTCAAGCGTTAGAAACTTTAGTTTCCTACCGTTGAAACTTTAGTTTCTCACCTATGAAACAACAGTTTCAAGCTATTGAAACTAATCTAAGCCAATACATTCCGGACAGAAGCTACTATCATTTATTAATTAGAACTTACCGGTGACAATAGATGTGACGGCAAAATGTCAAATTTAGCTGCTGTCACTACTTGCTGTCACAAACTAGAAATCTTATAATCAAACATTTATCTACAACAATGTGACAGATGACAGCAATAAAACGCATTTTAATCTCTATGTAGAGATATTATTGATTCTTACTTTTTAAATACTTTTCCAATCCTTCCCGACGCAATGTACAAGCCGGGCAATGTCCGCAACCATCTCCCTGAACGCCATTATAACAGGTCAAAGTCTCGGTGCGAATCAGTTCCAATACCCCCAGTTCGTCGGCCAATGCCCATGTTTCTGCCTTATCAATCCACATCAAAGGGGTATGAATCACAAATTGTTCATCCATAGCCAGATTGAGAGTTACATTAAGAGACTTGATAAAGGCATCACGGCAATCGGGATAACCGCTGAAATCTGTTTGAGAAACTCCCGTTACCAAATGATTAATACCACGTTCACGGGCATATACTGCTGCGATACTTAGAAAAAACAGATTACGTCCCGGAACAAAGGTATTAGGAACGCTATCTGCAGGTTTTTCCTGATCCATCACCATCGTAGTATTGGTCAATGAATTATGACCTAACTGTCCGATAAAAGAAACATCCATCACATCAAATTCCACTTCCGCTTTCCGGGCTATCTCCCGTGCAAGCTCCACTTCTTTCTGATGTTTCTGACCGTAAAGAAAACTCAAGGCATATACTTTCTTAAAGTTGCGTTTTGCCCAAAACAAACAAGTCGTAGAGTCCTGTCCACCACTAAACACAACCAATGCTGCTTCTCTATTCATATTCTATCTTAAATATCTTTGACTTTCAATACATTATAGGAGATATCGGTATCATACACATCGCTACCGTCTATCTTCTTAATGGCTTTCACTACACGAATTGTCACCGGAAGGATCATAACTTCATACATGGATTTCAGCACAATCTGAATCCCCATCATGATAAGCAGTTCTTTCCAGGCAATAACTCCACCAAAAGCTACCGGGAAAAAAATCAATGAATCGGCAGTCTCACCTACAACAGTCGACCAGATGGCACGGGCCGAAAAGTTACGCCCCTGACTGGCTACTTTCATCTTACTCATCACATACGCATTGAGAAATGAGCCTACCAGAAAAGCCATCAGACTGGCAGCCACAATACGGGGAGCCATACCGAACACAAAATTGAAATGTTCCTCGCCCTCCCAGAAAGGAGCAGCCGGAATGGCAACAGCTATCAACCCAAGAGCAACCACGAAGAAGTTCATGGCAAAACCACTCCAAATGATGAGCCGCGCTTTCTTGAATCCCCAAACCTCGGCGATACAATCATTAATAATATAAGAAATAGGAAAAACTAATAATCCGGCTGTCACGGTCAGACTACCTACCTGGATTACTTTTGTTTCAAGGAGATTGGCTGCAATGAGACAGACATTAAACAAAATGCCCAGCAACATAAAGGGTACAGATACTTTTTCTTTCATAATTCCTGTTTTTTACGTGGTGTTCTAGAATACACGGCCGCTATTCACGGCATCATACATTTTTTATTCTTTCAGGGTGCAAAGGTATAGGAAAAACTATGAAAAAGCAAAAGAAATCCGATGATTGACATACATTTCACCGAAAAGACATAACTTTGCCAAATATAGAGCTTAATGTTTGTATCAAAGATTAAACTTATAAACCATATTTAAAGAAACGATATCTAAATCATGGCAAAAGAAAATAAAAGCAATATCATCATCTACCAGAGTGAAGACGGGCAGACACACATAGAAGTGCAGATGGACGAAGATACCGTATGGCTATCCCAACAGCAAATGGGCGACCTTTACCAGACGTCTCGAACAAATGTGGTAGAACATATTAAGCACATTTATGAAGATGGTGAACTTGTTGAAGAGTCAACCTGTCGGAAAATCCGACAGGTTCGACAAGAAGGAGCGCGCATGGTTGAAAGAGAAATTCCTCACTACAATCTTGATATGATAATATCTTTAGGCTACCGAATAAATTCAATTCAAGCCACACACTTCCGTCAATGGGCAACGGCACGCCTTAAAGAATATATCATCAAAGGCTTCACCATGGACGACGAACGATTGAAGCAGATGGGAGGAGGCTATTATTGGAAAGAGTTGCTCGACCGCATCCGTGACATCCGATCGTCTGAAAAGGTGATGTATAGACAAGTGCTTGATATCTATGCTACTGCCGTAGATTACGATCCCCGCGCCAAACAATCTATTGAATTCTTCAAGATTGTTCAGAATAAGCTACACTTTGCAGCCCACGGACATACAGCTGCAGAAGTTATTTATGAACGAGCCGATGCCGACCAACACATGATGGGACTAACTTCCTTTAAAGGCGACCATCCGACATTGCGCGATGCAAAGATAGCCAAGAATTACTTGAGCGCAGAAGAACTCAAAGTGCTGAATAACCTTGTCTCCGGATATTTTGATTTTGCTGAAGTACAAGCTATCAAGCACCGTCCAATGTACATGAACGATTACATCAAACATCTGGATGCCATACTGTCTTCCACGGGAGAAGTTCTATTGATGGATGCCGGTATGATAAGTCATGAACAAGCTATGGATAAAGCTAAAATAGAATATCGCAAGTGGGAAGTGCGCACGCTTTCACCCGTAGAACAAGCCTACCTCAACAGTATCAAAACACTGAATCATAAAACTAAAAAGAAAGGATGAATAAAAAAGAATGAAAACTCTCTAATTATTAAAGAATCCTTTTTCAGACGACTACTGTGAAAGAAAAATCCATAGAAGCAACCCATACCGCACAAGAAACGCCCAAAAGGCCAAACACAGAGTACAGGAAAACTGGATTGACAGTAAAAAAGCCTTCCCATCAGCGTCGTATTCTGACAGGTAGGCTCATCACTTTGACCTTAAAACACATCACTCAATCAGGCCTCTGCATCAGGAGGAGAAATCTTTCAATTCCTCTTTCAACCGCTTGCGGATGAAAAACAAACGGCTCTTTACCGTTCCCATCGGCAATCCTAATTTTTCGGCAATCTCTCTATACTTAAATCCGGCAACAAACATCTGGAAGGGAACTTTCATTTCTTCCGGTATGGAATGTATCACCCGATACAGCTGTTTCATATCATAGGTAAATTCAAATCTGTCGGCATCTTCATCTTCGATCAAATGTTGCTGATTGATAGAATAACTGTCATCAATCAGATTCATTTCACGAACTGTACGACGGTAGTTATTGACGAAAATGTTACGCATAAGCGTATACATCCATCCTTTCAGATTCTTACTATACGTAAACTTCTCATGATTGTCCAATGCTTGCAACACACAGTCCTGAACCAAATCGTTGGCAGAATCACGGTCTGCCGTCAACTTATACGCAAAACGGTGCAAATCCGGCTGTATGTCTAATATTCCTTGAGTAAATTCTACTTTTCCCATCGTCGTATCTCTATTATCTAATTAGTATGGTACAAAGATCCGTCTTTTTAGAATCATTATAAATAGCAATTCTTCCGATTAGTTTGGCAATTTTTCCTTTACCCCTCTCAACCATTTCTTTTTTTAGTTGTTCATTGGGCATTCACCTAAAACTTAACTCATAATGAAAACAAGCTTTAAAATGGTAGCTATGCTACTGGGGATAGGAATTTTCCCCCTCTGTGCCCATGCACAAAAAAAGGTAATCATCGAAGATGAAGAACCCAACTCGATCATGTTTGTCTCGAAGAACAAAGCAGGAGATGAAATTATCCGAATCATGAACGACCGTTCACAGATGCGTTTTCACGACCCGAATGCTCCCCGCTTCCTGCTCACCGACCAGAAAGGGAAATTCGCCCTGGGCATCGGAGGATATGTTCGTGCAACAGCAGAGTATGACTTTAACGGTATCGTAAATGATGTCGATTTCTATCCGGCATTGATTCCACAACGCGGAAGCGGCAATTTTGCCAAAAATCAATTCCAGATGGACATCACCACTTCTACCCTATTCCTCAAACTGGTAGGACGTACGAAACATCTGGGAGACTTCGTTGTATACACAGCCGGAAACTTCCGGGGTGACGGAAAAACCTTTGAATTGCAGAATGCTTATGCGCAATTCCTCGGTTTCACGATCGGATATAGCTACGGTTCGTTCATGGACCTCTCCGCACTGCCTCCCACCATCGACTTTGCAGGTCCTAACGGTTCAGCCTTTTACCGCACTACGCAATTGAGCTATATGTGTGATAAGTTGAAAAACTGGAAGTTTGGCGTTTCTATGGAAATGCCTTCGGTAGACGGAACAACCAACAATGATTTGTCTATCAACACCCAACGAATGCCGGACTTTGCCACTTCCGTACAGTATAACTGGAACAGCAACAGCCATATTAAATTAGGAGCCATTATCCGCAGCATGACTTATTCGAGCAATGTGCATGAAAAAGCCTATTCTGCTACCGGCTTCGGTCTGCAAGCCTCTACAACCTTCAATATTACCAAGAAATTGCAGGCATACGGACAGTTTAATTATGGAAAAGGTATCGGATCTTACCTGAACGATTTAAGTAATCTAAACGTAGATATCGTTCCCGATCCTGACAATGAGGGGAAAATGCAGGTTCTCCCAATGCTGGGATGGTATGCAGGGTTGCAATACAACCTTTGTCCGAGCATCTTTATATCCGGCACATATAGTTTATCCAGACTTTATTCTGAAAACGGATATCCAAGTGAAAATCCGGAATCCTATCGCAAAGGACAATATCTGGTAGCCAATGCTTTTTGGAATGTAAGCAGTAACCTGCAAGTCGGCGTTGAGTATTTGAGAGGATGGCGTACTGATTTCAGTTCTTCAACCCGTCATGCTAACCGGTTGAATATGCTGGTACAATATTCTTTCTAACCAATGAATATTTCTTCTAACTAAGTGTGAAAGAATTGTCCGGTTCTATATAGAGCGACAACCAATAAACCAGTATGGGAAACAATAGCTTATCCCATACTGGATTTCAATAAATATTATTCTCTAGAGTTCCCCGCTTGCCCTAAAAATAACAGCTCCAGTCACTCCTATCACACAGTCTGCTGATTCTGCCCTTTTTTCTCCCTTTACGACTAATCTTACAGAATGCTTGCCTTGCGGCAAATTCAAAATATGGAAAATATTAATCCCCCGATGCTCTTGATTCGCATAATAAAAGAAACAATCAATGGTGCCTTTCAATACTCCGTCAATATATACGTCGGCTTTACCACCTTCTTTTATCCACCACCCTTCAATAGATACTCCCGTCCCTTCAAAATTCAGACTAAGTTCATCCCCCGCTTTATTGCTAAATATAGCGGACTTATCCTTATCCATCATCCACGAACCGCTCAAATTCCATCCCGGATCAATCATATTCAATCTTTTATGAAAAGCCACTCCTTGAAAAGCATCTTCCATCGGAAAAGCTACAGGTTGCTGCCGCACAATCATTACTTCTTTCTCCATCACTTTTCCTTCATTCTGAATGATTATATCCTGAGCATATTCCATTGTTCTTTTTACGGCAGAATGAAAAGAATAACTAGTATGTAGAAATAATGAATCTCCCATTTGTTTCACTGCCTTCTGATAATCAACCGGCAAACCACTAAATCCCTTCATAACTCCTAAAAGGGCAACTGCATTTGAAGGATTACAATCTGAATCAGTTCATAATATGCCCTATTTTATCAGCCATTTTATTGGCCGTTTGCGGCATCCCCGGACACATAAAACCTATATAATCAGCCTCAATCTGAAAGTCAATATCATCCGCATGAAGATTGTAGTCGGGATGTCCTGATTGCGGTGGAAATATACTATCATGGAAGTTTTTACGAGCCTGCACATTAGCATGCCATAGCTTATAGTTAGCTTTAGCCAATAACTCCTGATATTTTTTGGCCGGAGCATCCATCCCGTATTTATCCATCGTTTCCATGAAAGTCAACTGAACATACATATCATCTTCATATTGCGAAAACTGAAAGTATAAAATACAAATATTTTCTGATCATTATTACAATGTTTTATTTAATATAAATCTATATACATTACCTGCAAAATCGGCAACGTACAATGCATTTCCCAATACGGCAACCGAAGAGAATATGGGGACACCTGTTTTAAATCTCCCCACTAACTTACCATCTGTACGGTTCAGCGCATAGAGTATTCCATCGGAAGCACCCATAAACACGGTATCACCCATCAATACAGGTGTTGTTTCCACTGTGGAAGACGGTGGTATGGAATAAGGAGATGAATAAATTAAGGATGGCCCCGTTTTAAAATGCCATTTTTCATCTAAAGTCTGACGATCTAAAGCTATTATTCCATTATTAGCTGTTCCAAATATAATTTCAGATTCAGTAACCAAAGGAGTTGAATTCACATCGACCGAACAGCCTAACTTCTTACGTAAAATGATCTTTCCTGTTGTCGGATCCAAAATGAACAATGAATGAGAAGAAAGAAGATATACGTTATTCTCCACCCAAGTAACTGAAGCTGAACGATAGATTAGTTCAACATCTTTGTTCTCCCACAACAAACAACCGGTAGTCGCATCATTAGCATATAATCCTTTCCAGTTAGCATGCCCAATCAAAACATTCTGTCCAAAAGAAAGTGTAGCCACGCATCCCTCTCCTCTTGTCCAGGCCTCATTTTTCCAAAGTTGTTTACCAGTAGGTGCATGGAATGCATACAATGATTTCCCCGTTCCTGCATACAACACTTTGCCAACCGCTGCCAATCCGTCATCCAAAGGAGGGAGTATTCCTGTCCTCAAATTTTTCCCCCAAACCAATGTTCCGTTCTCCGCATCAATCGCATACAAGTTTCCATATACATCCTGGGCAAAAACCAATCCTTCAGAAGCAGCTATACTGCTACGTACCGAACCACGAACTGAATATCGCCAACGAATGGTTCCACTCTGAGCATCTATACACACAACGGATGCTTTTCCCGACATATTATCATCCACAGAGGCCATGAAAACACATTCTTGATAAACCAAAGGAACAGACATATATACGGAAGCACCTATATTTTTAACCCATGTCAACCTCAAACGCTGCTGTTGTTCTATAGGTTTTCCATATAGAACCGAACGTCTAGTTTGCTTTACTTCTCCATTATTGAAAATCGCTTCAACTACTACCGTTATTCGCCGATTCTTCCATCGAGAAAACAAGGGAATCTCATCATACCAATTAAAATCACTTTGACGTACCAAAAACTTATCCGATACGACTTTTCGTCCCTCATATTCACACCAATAGCGTATAGAACGTATTGGCGATGCTGTATAATAAGCATTAACAGATAGGGGGACACTGCCCGAAGGCAGCACAGGTACCTGCCCATTTTCCAATGACACGATATGCAAAAAAGGAGAGAGATAACTGTAGCGCAACTCTGAAGTCAGTCCGCCTTTCGCATCAACTGTCAGCACCCGGAAAGAAGAAAGCGCATGATCTATTCCCCCACAAGCAGGCGAAGGCGTACAAATCGTATATACCCCTGTCGGTTCATGTCTATACATTTGGTTCACATGCCAATGTCCATATAGCCAAGCTTTCAAACCGGCTGCCGGTAGATCTATATATTCTGTGTCACTAATACCATACTTAAAAGACAATGTATCTTCTGATATACTATGATTAAAGACAATCACAGATTTCCTCTTATCAGTATGAGCCAAATCATTCTTCAACCAATGATATACATCTTCTTTCGTATAGTAAGGCGAATAATCCCCATGAAGCATGGGAGTCATGACATAATGTATATTTCCTACTTCAAAAGAATAAAAAGTGGGTCCGTAAATCTTCTCGAAAAGCTCTTCTCCATAACCTCCTTTGACTAAATCGTGATTACCCATACCATAGAATACCTGTGTATCTTCCATTAAAGACGTATTCAACAGTTGAATATGACTATTCAAACCTGCTTCATAACAAATGTCTCCTGTATGTACGATAAAAGCTATTTTCTCATTATTTGAGTAATCACAAAGATTATCTACCCACTCTTGATTACCTTCTTTTCCACGAATCTCCGTATCTGAAATATGTATAAACCGATGGGTTCCATCTGCCAGAATACCATTCCGACAAGGATATACAGGAAAATCATATTCCATACGTCCCGTCTCTATCGGTCGATAGTATGCATTGTCCGTTTTATATCCGGAAGGAGTAGTTATAAAAAGAAAATGCGCACGAGTATGTCCCGGCAGTCTGAAGGTGCCATCTGAATCTGTAGACACTACGTTCAAACCATCAGAGACTGATACATCTTGCAACAATTTTTCTCCTTTGTCGAAAAGTCCATTCTTGTTTTCATCGACAAAAACTTTCCCTGCATATTGTGCCATAGTTTGATGAGCGATGCAGCTCAACAGACTAATAACCATTCCATATTTTATAATAATACCACACATTTACTCACCTTTAGCTATCTGTATCTTTAATAAAAAGGGCGACAGTAGCTGAATCTATCGGCACCATCGCCCTCTTCTTATAGTTATCTGAAACTATTCTTTTGTAATGTATTCAAAAGCTCCTATGTCTATTTTCTCACCCCAGATACGCTTATTGCCAATAATATCCCAAGCACTTTGAACTGCCGGATTTGAACCGGCATCAATCAAAGGCGAAGTAGACTGCAACTGATAATCACCCGAACCGGCATCCATAAAACCAGGTCCGTCGGCAGCTGCATTGCTCGCATTCAAGATGATACACCCTTCGGTTGAACTTGGCGTATTTCCACCATTATAGACAAGACCTCCCTGTATTGCATTATTTACGAAAAGGGTGCTCTTATTTACATCCAAATATCCTTGATGATTCGTACCGATTTTATGCACATTGCCCCAAATAACGGAATTATATACAGCACCGCGATTTATACGCAAGCCACTACTGCTCCCGCTACTTTCATTATTCACAATGGTCACATTATACAATCGCGTACCCTCCTGCGCATTAACAATAGAAGAAGTTGCCTTTGCCGATCCGTTATCAGCAGTCGTATTATTGCAAATCAAACAATTAATCAACGTTACATTAAAGAAAGCACCACCGGCATCTCTATAAGACTTATTATTTCTTATCATACAATTCCTTAGAATCCAACCACCCCAGAAAGCCACAGAACCTTCTCCTTGAGTAACATTTGAACCTGTAAATACGAATCCGTCCACATAGCAATGAACACCGGCAGACAAAACATTACCATATATTGAAGGCCAGGTATTGGTAGGTGCAGCGACAAGAGTAGATTTCTTGGTCATATCCCTGTCTTTCAGTTTATTTTCCGTACCATTAAATCCTCCATACGTATTAACTCCTTTCTTAAGATAAGTCCAGCTCTTCAAATGATATTCACCTTCCGCTATCCAAAGCTCCATGCTACCATAATCCGTACATGCCGCCAGCCCCTCTTCTACTGTACCGAAAGCCCTTTCCCAGCTTGTACCGTCACCAGATGCACCTGCTTTCACATAGACTATCTGATTACAAGCACGTTGTGAGATAAATAAGGTATCCGAAACATCAGTAACGTCTCCGGAATTTTTCACTACAATATATCCATTACGTTCTTCATCTCCTGTATTGGGATCTATAGCTATCTTTATCATGATATCCTGTACAATATCTCCTTCAAACGGTGGAGTTGCCAATACTTTTATCCAACTTTCGGACGCAACACAGTCATAGCCGACATTTAAGGAAACCGGCATATCTATATTTTCACCAGCCTTGACAACCAATCTGTCTTTATCAGCTTCTGTTAACGAAATAGACAACATTTTCTCTACGTTAGTCTGAATGACAGTCAGTTCAGTTTTTATAGTCTTCTCTGTATCTGTTAGTGTCACCACCTTCTTCAATTCACGACCTGTAGTATTCGGAGCAACTTTTACTTTCAAGTGGTTCTTGTCAATCTTCGTAAAAGTAAACCCATCTTCCTGTTGTACATCGGTAGTCCAGTCCTTGTCCGTTATTACATCCAAGATTGTTTCTCCGCCATTTACATTAAAATAAATTATTTTTTTCTGTAAAGTGATAAGAGAACCACGTCCATTCTGCTTGACTACAATACGAGTAGACATCTGGTCCATCAGACGGATTTCAATCCAGCCTTCACGCGGTTCCATGTTTGGATTTTCGTCTATTTCCGTAACAATGGAGTCCGGCAGCAAAGCCTGTCCACGATAACGTTGCAACTTAATCCAAGAAGCAGACGCTTCTGCAAACCATGGATAAGTAGAATGAAGCGGCAATACTTGCCGTGAAGCGGCAGGACCCGTAAAAAGGTCAGCCTGTACTTCTATTTGGGGATCTACCCTGCGCACCACATCTGTGTCGTCACACGAAACGGACAAGACAAGCGCCAGCATTCCCAATAATCCACTCAACAAATAGTGAGGACTAATATATTTTCTCATAATATTCTACTTTTAGTTATTCTTTTCAATGACTTGCAATCCATTCAATACTGCTCTCGATGGTACATCAGAAGGGGTATTCATTATTTCAAAAGAGACAGGACTTCCCGCTTGTTCCACCCTGCGCACCATCGTTGTAGAACCTCCGCCATCAAGATTCAATGCCTGATAACACCCGGCTCCCTGACATAACAGCATCATGTCTTCCAGAAGCATGCCATTGGAATATTCCGGTTGGCGTCCGTCAATCACAAACAGATATACCTTCTTATTATCTTTAGATACTCCGACAAATGTACGGGGATGAAACTGCATCGCATTATCATTAACCGTGAATTTACCAGCCAACTGTCCGTCTATAAGCAAACGTTGCCAACCGGAGAGAGCATCCCGGACATGGTCTTTCACAGCATTAAACTCTTCAACAGGCGTGATATGGGCTGTTCCGTCATCCAACAAATAAAAAGCATGGTCGGCTTCCCATCCCAGTTTAGTCCAAAGCGCAACGCCGTCTTTATAGACTAAACCACCCGGTATCCATGTATCGTCCGTTTTCGACTGCGAATAATAATCACCATTCGTTCCTAACAACACTTTTCTCCCGCTAGCCTCCGCCTTTTCCGCTTGCACTTTCACTTGTTGTTTTAGTATCCCGACTTCGGGTTTGTTATCAGGAGTGGAAACTGCAATCGTTACATTTTTAGTCAAGTCAATCTCTGCTATCAACATACGGGTAGGATGTGCACAATATGTAAAAGTAACGTCGGTTATATGAATCCCTTCATGAAGATCATAAGCAGCCTCTTTCTCTACCGACTGAATGTATGGGACATTATCTGCTATTCCTTGCATTATCGGAAGAGTAGCCCCTTTATGGGGAGCTGAATTTTCTTCATTGGAACAACTGCATGAAAGTACCATGACCATCAACAGCAATGAGGTACGTAAACTTTTAAGTATATACATATAATTGTATTTCATAGTCTTCTGTTATTCTTTAATTAAAATTGAGTCAGTAATTACTCCCATCCCGGATTTTGTGGCAACAAGTTCGGATTCAAGGAGATTTCATCCAACGGAATATTATACAAATAGTTCTTCGCCTTAAAATTCATAGAATAGGTGATTTTCTTGGCATACGGAGTAATAAACCCATCCTGGTCGAACCCGATTTGGTCCCGAATAGTCTTAATTTCATCGGTCGTATATAAATCCGGATCCATCTTAGTTCCTCTACGCACACGATTGAAAACAATTTCTCCTACATTCCAACGGCAAACATCATCCCAACGATAACCTTCCGCAAAAAGCTCGACACGACGTTCGCGACGGATTTCACGGATCAGATTTTTATTCGGTCCTTTTATATCAGGATATTTGGCCACTAAATCAGGATCTTCCAACGGATTCTCATCCAATTTGAAAGTAAAACCGGCACGGGCACGAAGCGCATTGACTGTCTTATCCAGTTCCGGATCTTCACCCAATTCAGCTCCCGCTTCAGCACGAATCAACAAGGCTTCGGCATACCGCATTACCGGAGCATCGATGCCTCCTTTATGATTTCCAACTAAAAATTCGGATGCTTTGTAAAATTTGCATATTGAATATCCTGTACAAGAAGCTCCATAAAACGTTCGCGTATCGGAGTTAGGAAGGATAGTATAGATATTAGGAGCACCGCCTTTTAGCGAACCACCGTCTTCACGATATAGATAGCGTGCATACCTGCCCGGTTCCGGAAGACAAAGGGTTTGTAACAAACGCCCGTCACGATTCTTCATTTCTGCATTATATCCCATATTGGGATGATGGCAACCACAAAGAGAAATAGGTTTCCCTGTATTCGAGCAGAGATACTCTTCAAAACAATCACGACTCATTCCCATCTCACCATTAGGAATACCACTGGAAACATTGTGTCCCTCATTGATAGCCGGGTCATACTCACGAGACAAGATAATCTCCGGATTGCCATTATAATTATCCTGAATAAAAAGATCGAAATAATTTTCGCCCGTAGCGGAAGCTTTATATAAAGAATATCCATAATCCATCAGTTCTCCGGCAGCATTATAAGCCTCTTTCAGATATTCCACATCTCCTTCCATATCACGATAGCGCCTCCAGGTTCCTTCATACAGGCAAATACGCGCTTTCAACAATAAAGCTGCATCACGACTGACCCGATATACCTTCGTTTTACGAGGCAAAAATTCAATAGCCTGGTTAATCGTCTTCAAAATAGAAGCCATCACTACTATTCGCGAATCACGTCCCTTATATAAATCTGGGTCATCTTTGTCCAATGCTGTATCATACCAGGGCACATCTCCAAAAAGACGCACTTTATTATAATAATCGAATGCTTTGAAAAATAAGATTTCACCGGCATACTTCTTCTTATCCATTTCCGAAGCCGGAGATCGCTGATAGTTCTGCAAAAAGCTATTACAGCCTCTCACCGTTGACCAATTCCAATCTGAATTGCTCGTCAATTTGGTATTCTGACCATACGTAATGCTACTACCTCCTGACACTAATATATTATCAGATTGATAATCGGCCATAATCATAGCACCCACATTCCACGACAGAGGGTCTCCATGTCCTTTAATCAGCTTTGGATAATATAAATTGCAATATTGCTCCAAGGCAGCAGCATTCGCAGTTTCCCAGAAATAATCACCGGAGATGGCATCACCGGGTTCCGTATCCAGATAATTACATCCGGACAAAAGGAGACATGAAAAACAAATAAATGAAATTATATACTGTTTCATAGTAGCTGATTATATTAAAATGTAATATTTATCCCGAATGAATAGCTTCTCATAAAAGCGTATTGCTTACCGGCATTTTCGCTTTGTAAACTTACGCCCTCACTTGTTATCTGGTCCACAATATCCGGAGTCATAAAAGGTGGTAATCCTGTCTTCTCCCACAAATTCATGCCGCTGACATAAACACGGATTTGCTCCATTTTTAACTTAGACAACCACTTCCTAGGTATATTATAACTAAGGGTAATATCCTTTAAACGGATATAAGCGGCATTCTGCAAATATTTTGTCTGTACCTGCCTGCTCCTGCCATTTCCATCTGTATTGGGACGAGGGTAATAAGCAGTCGGATTTTCATAAGTCCACGTATTATCTATATGATATTGGGTAACATTAGAGTTATATATTCCTCGGGAAAATCCCCAAAAGACATCACTTCCCGTCCACAAATCCCGTTTCATTACACCTTCGAAAATAGCACGTATATCAAAACCATGCCAACCAATTCCTCCTTGCAGATTAAAACGATAGCGCGGGGTAGAATTACCTATCACTTTCTGGTCACCCGGATTGTCCAACGTCACTTTGCCTTTATCAATAATACCATCTCCATTCAAATCTTTATAACGAATATCTCCCGGATACCATTTGCTCGAAATAAACTTCTGTAGGTAATTCATCTTCGCAGCCTCAAAATCGTCCTGAATATATCCATCTGTCACATATCCCCAGATTTCACCCAACTTCTGTCCTTTATGATACATACCGGAAGCCAACGAGCCGTTCGGATTATCATACTTGGTTATTTCTGCCTGATAATCAGACAATCCGACTGTGAGTGAGTAGTCCAACGGACTGCCTAGTACATTCTGTATCCGGTCTTTCCAAGTCATTTCCAATTCCCAGCCAACGGTTCTCATATCTGCTATATTCTCCTTACCACCGGAAGTTCCCAATACAGCAGGCAACGTTACGGAACGTACCATATCTTTCGTATCACGCACGTAAAAGTCGAACGAACCAAACAGACGGTTTTTAAACAACGACCAGTCCAACCCGATATCTTTTGTTATAACTTTCTCCCAAGTAACCATACTAGGCAGAGTAGGTATATTCAACCCATTCACAATCTTACCATCCATCATATAATTAGTAAGTACCTTACCTGAAATGATAGACATGAAAGAATGGTTACCGTCAGTAATCTGATTTCCTAAAGCACCAATAGAAGCTCTTATTTTTAGATTATCGACCACTTTGCTCAATGATTTGAAAAATTTCTCTTCAGAAATACGCCACCCTACAGAAGCGGAAGGGAAAAAAGCCCAACGGTCATGTTTGGCATATTTGGAAGAACCGTCATAACGTCCGTTCACCTCCAACAAATATTTGGAGCGATAATCGTAGTTCAACCGGAAAAAAGCACCTTGTACCCTCCATATATCAGATCCTTCTTCATTTTCTTTATAGTTGATGGCAAGATCGGATATAGGCATTTCATTATCATACAAATCTGTCATGGTATATGAAGTGGAAGCGTATGTTTTTTCTTCCTGATTGTAACCGGCCATTAAAGAAAGATTATGAACATCATTGAAAGATTTCTTATATTCAGCCCATACATTGATTGCCTGATAAATATTGTTCGAATTATAATTTCTCACATAGTTAGGCGTCTCCACTAAATAAGGGTCTCTTCCTTCCGGAAACGTCTGTGTCATTTCCTTACGATGGAACTTCTGGACAGTGGAATAACGATTCCATGAATAATCACCTTTAACGGACAAACCTTTCATCGGATGAAGGTCAAAACGTCCGGTATACCATTGGTCCCAGGTTTCTTTTTTATTGCGACCGGCAAGGGCCATCTTACCTATGATGTTATAATTTCCACCATTTAAATAAATACCTGCAAAATCACCATTCGGAAGAAAGACAGATAATGTGGGATACATACGATATACTTCATAATACCAGGTTACCGCATCCGATCCTCCATTGTCCATATATGGTTCATCATTCTTTATATTACTCATTCGAGTGGAGAAGCTCATATCCAGCCAGTCAGTAATCTTGGTATCGAAGTTGAACGACAGATTAAAACGTTTGTACGAATCATTGCCATAACGAAAAATACCGGACTGGTCTTTATAACCGATAGAAGCATAATAGTTGTTGCGTTCTGTGCCACCTGAAAGACTGGCATTATGCTGTTGCATAAAAGCAGACTTTCTATAGAACTCATCCAGCCAGTCTGTGTTTCCGACATAGGCCCACCCCGGAGTTGCGGGAGTATAGCTGGAATGCTGTATTCCTTCCGTATCGACCAGAATTGCCGGATTATGTTCCGGGTCAGCAATGTGCGCATCCAAAGCCTTCATAAACTTCTCATTAAAATAATAGCTTCCCGGAGAATCATAATCAGAAATCTTATTCCACATACGTGCCCAGACATCCGAACGGGGCATCTCCGGTAAACGGGCAGGTGAGCTCCATGAAAGGTTATTGCTATAAGTCACCCGTGTCTTCTGATTACGCTTTCCTTTTTTAGTAGTAACAAGCATCACACCGAAAGCTGCACGCGCTCCGTATACAGCAGCCGCGGAAGCATCTTTCAGAACTGAAACGCTTTCTACATCTTGCGGATTAACCAATGACAAATCGGATATTTCAACCCCATCTACTAAAATCAAAGCATTACCGCCATTCAAAGATGTATTACCACGGATATTAATCTTGGCAGCTTGATTCGGCTGGCCACTATTGAAAGTTATATTTAGATTAGGAACCATACCCTGAAGTCCTTGAGCAATATTACCAATAGGACGATTTTCAAGAATTTCACCGGAAGCAGTTGTTACGGCTCCTGTCAGATTCAGCTTTTTCTGCGTACCATAACCTACAACTACCACTTCATTCAAAGATGCCGAGCTTTCTTCAAGCATGATCTTCAAAGAATGAGTCTCACCCGACACCCAGACTTTCTTTGTGGAAAAACCAATATAGGATGCGACAAGCAGAACGCGTTTGCTATCTTTTATCTGTAGTGTAAACGAACCGGAAAGATCGGTTGTCGCTCCTTGAGTAGTACCCTGTACGGTTATATTAACTCCCGGCAACGGTTGTCCGGTAGCATCAATGACTGTTCCTTTTACAGTGTATTCTTTAAATTCTACAGGTGTTTCTGATTTTCTTTCTTCTTTTCGGGGAAGGCGGACAATAATCACTTGTCTTCCTTTTACTGTATATGTCAGTTGTCTTGGGGGCAATATTCTATTCAAAATAGATACAACTGACTCGTTTTGTGCTTTGACTGTTACTTTTTCGTTTTCTTGAAGAACATTTTCTTTAAAGAAGAAAACGTAATTACTCTTTCTTTCCAATGTTTTAAACAAAGTCTCTAAAGAAACATTCGTCAAGTTCAATGTAACATTCGTGGACTGAAGGAGCATAAATCCGTCTTCTGCCGAAACCTTCGGCAAATAAGACGTTAAAAGAATGCATAAAAGTAAAAATCGAAGCCCAATATTGGTTAAATATTTACTTTTAGCCCTTATTTGAGAGTTATTTTTCATATTTTTGTATTGTTAGATTGGTTATAACTTTGGTGAGTTATGTTCAGTTCTAATTTGAACCGGATGATATTTCGCAGATATTATCCGGTTTGTTCTTTTTAAGGGGGTATGTTTTTCATTTCTTACTTTTTAAAAGGTTATACTTCATTTTGATTTTTCAGGCGTGATGTATATCTCATCTCCTTGCCTGATTATACTTAATGGCGTAGCCAATGAGATGGATTCCAACACTTCATCAAGTGTACAGTTTAAATCAAGGCTTCCATAATATTTTTCATCTTTCAAGCTTCCTGATATTTCTATTTTTGTGTTATAATATCTCGATAGTGATTTCAAAACATCAGAGAGTTTCTGCCCGTCGAAGTTCATTGCATCATCTTTCCAGCAAATGTAATTATATACATCTACTTCATCCACTTTTACCACACCATTCTCTTTAGAGAGACGCTGGTTGGGAACCAAACGTTTTTTTTCTTTATTGTCCACTTTTACATCTACACTTCCCTGAACAAGAACAACTGCCGTTTCAGTATCTTTTGCATAATCAGTTACATTGAATGAAGTACCTAGTACGGTAACTTCCAAACGGTTCGTTTTTACCACAAAAGGGTGCGCAGCATCTTTCCGGACATCCAAATAAACCTCTCCTTGTACATTCAGTTTTCTTTTTGCCACAAAATCTGAAGAGTAAGAAATACATGATCCGGAGTTTATCCATAATGAAGAACCATCCGGAAGAATTATTTTGGAACGCTTTCCATAAGGCACTACTATCTGGTTCACCGAGACTTTATTTCCTTTGGAAGCAGCAACCAATTGTTTGTCCACTGTTACTGCACCATCTTCATCCACCCGAATTTCAGCATTATTTTTATCCAAAGTGACTGCTTGTTTACCATCTAAGATAATTTGTACTTGTCCTGAATGACTTAAAGAATCAATTATATGGACTGTAACATCGGTAGTTTCCTGTAATCCTGATCTGGATAGAACATAATAAGTTCCCAAACAGACAAACAATAAGGCTGCCACACTTGCCACGTAAGTCATAATTCTCCGGTAAGGAAATGTTTTTCTATAAGACTGTACTGGCTGTGAAGGTTGCTGTTGAAGTTTACTCATCATTTTGTTGAAGCTTTGCATCTTATATTCCCGGGAAGTAGGTTTACTATTTTCCACCACTTTCATACTGCGAACCATTGCAACAGCCAATTCTATCTTTTCTTCGCAACCGGGATGCTGAAGTTTATAGGATTCAAGATTAAATCCATTATCAGAAGAACCGTATCTTGCCCATTGGAAAAAATCATCATCCAATAAGAATTCTTCTATATCTTTATAAGTAAATTGAGCCATTTTCTGCTTTATTTTCTACTATGACAAATGAACCGATGATTTTATACTCATAGGAAATGTTTTTTTTCAAAGAAAATAATCAGCAGAATGAAAAATAACGAGAAGCATATTATAATAATCTGTAATACAATTATATAGAAATCATATAAATGAAAAATAAAATAGTAGTAGATGAAACTTCTTTCCTGAGTTTCTCCATAGAACGGGTTAAAAGATTCCTTGCTGACTGAATATTAATCTCCATTATCTCTGATATTTCTTCAAAACTCATTTCATGCACAAAGCGAAGATAAATAATCTCTTTCTGACGTCCGGTAAGCCCTTTTAAAATGTGATGAATTTCATCTGATAATCCTTGGTCTTGCGTTAAAGATAGTTGTTCATCAATCGTATAATTCAAATCAAAAGCGAAGTCATAGTCCGGCAACGGTTGAAGTTTCGCATTACGAAGTAGTTGGTTATAAATCAAATTTTTTAATGCTCGAAACAGAAAAGGGCGCAATCTCGTATTATCCTCAAGAATTATCTTTTTCTGATAAAGCTTCAAAAACAAATCTTGAATCAGGTCTTCTACCATTTCATTATCTCCCCCAACTCTACGACCATAAGTTAACAAATCATCAAGAAACAGACAATACAATTGGGAAAATGCATTTTCATTTCCATCCAAAAATTGTATCCATAAACTTATTATGTGCTTTTGATCGTCGAGAGTCATAAACTGGGTTTTTAAGTCAAGTCCTAAAAACTAAACTACATTTCTTCGTATCTCGTTTAATGCTAACTTGGGACAATATTCGCAAAATATCCTGAGATACGCAAACTTTCTAGATTAAAAGATTATTTTATGGTATAAAAAAGAAAAGGGGGACAGCATTTGAAATGCTATCTCCCCCTATCATTATTAACTTGGTTTTTCTATAAAGATCGAATCTATTTAAAATCTGTAGTCAATGCTAAGACCAAATACTTTGTTGGTACGACTATATACATTGGTACCACGTAATCCTGTACCATTATAATTTGAGAATTCTTTCTTATAATCTTCGTAAGTAGTCCACATATAACCCACATTCAAAGCTGCTCTCTCACTCAATTTCACCTTCGCCCCGAAGCCTAATGTATAGGAATCGCAAGAAAAACTGGTATCGCTCTGAAAGTTATCGGACAATCCGTAATCCGTAATTTGTCCACCACAACTTAACGACAATTGTTTGGTCACATCCCATTCAATACCTGCCAGATATTCGTTAGTCCCCTTAGTCAAAAACTTCTGCTTGCCATCTGCCATACCTGCTTTCTTATCATCATAAAAGTGATATTCTACAGATGCACGCAGTACTGGAAGAAACTCATAAGCCACTGCTACCGAAAGCATGGAAGGAATATCATTCGGAGTATTGACACCGTTTTTATAGTTGCCTATCAAAGCTTCAGCTTCGGCAGGATAGTCCAATTTATGAGTTTTATTTTCAATATTCATGTTAGCCTTGAACTCATACTTAGCTCCAATGTTCAACTTGTTCCATTTTACATCCACGCCTATCACCGGAGTTAATCCCCAACCTGTCTGGTCACAGTCCAAAGCCAAATTCATTAAGTCTGTATCTCCCACTTTAGCATCCAGGAATCCCTCATAACCTCCTGAAAAATAATTCATACGGGCACCGGCAAAAGCCGAAAGCCAATCAGTTATTTTATAAGATAAACCCAACTGCAAGGAATAGATGTATTGTCTGCCATCCATAGCACTATTGATGATATATTTGTCCGGAGTCATTATCGGCCCTCCTTGCGCTACTCCATCCAAACTCTTTTGGAATATTTTTGCCATAGCAGCCGACTCAAATATAGGTAGACCGTCATCAAATGAAGCCTTTCCACCTCCGGCAGTTATAGCGAAGAAGCCGGAAATAGTCCAATCTCCCTTCTTATATGCGGCAAACACACTGGGAATAACCGGTGCGGCAGCTTTTCCTTTATAATACTTACTATAAGGCTGGTCGGAAACGGTAGGGACAGGAGCGGCAGGATTTGATAAATCAAGACCACTATATGTCATAAAGCTAGCATCAATATTTCTCGTCTGAAAGGCACTCTGAATACTCAATCCCATATGGAAACCATCGTTTGGCAAAAAAGCCAAACCGGCAGGATTGGACAAAGCTCCGTCTATTTCAAAGGTAGCACCACGAGATAGCATACGAAGAAAAGCAGCGTGTTGATTAGTATTTGTCAGAAGACCTCCGGCAAAAGTTGGAATTGAAACGATTAGCATTACAAATCCAATCAAGGAAATTTTTCTCATCTAAATCTTTTTTTAATTATTTCGGGCGCAAAGATACGATATTATTGCACACGAGAGATACGTTTGTGCATTTATTTTCGTTTTGCCTCCTATTTTAATTGAAAAAGTAAACTGTTTCTAATGAAACAATCCATATTTATACCCCCAAAAAGGATAAACAATTCACCCTATTTTAGCGTTTACTAGTAAGCAATAAAAACTGAAAATATTATGGCCTATACAATCGCATTTTTCGGCACAAAGCCTTATGACGAGTCCTCTTTCAATGATAAAAACAAAGAGTTTGGATTTGAAATACGCTATTACAAAGGACATCTGAATAAAAACAACGTACTTCTGACACAAGGAGTGGATGCAGTCTGCATCTTTGTGAACGACGTTGCCGACGCAGAAGTAATCCATGTGATGGCGGCAAACGGAGTGAAACTACTGGCATTACGCTGTGCCGGATTTAATAATGTAGATTTAAATGCTGCCGCCGCTGCCGGAATCACCGTAGTGCGGGTTCCCGCCTATTCTCCCTATGCTGTTGCAGAATACACGGTAGCACTTATGCTATCGCTAAACCGCAAAATACCCCGCGCCTCCTGGCGTACCAAAGACGGTAATTTCTCCCTGCACGGTCTGATGGGATTCGATATGCACGGGAAAACAGCAGGTATCATCGGCACAGGAAAAATAGCGAAAATACTGATTCACATCTTAAAAGGGTTCGGAATGAACGTACTGGCTTATGACCTCTATCCGGACTACAACTTCGCCCGTCAAGAACAAATTGTTTATACTTCACTAGACGAATTATACCACAATTCGGATATTATCTCCTTACACTGTCCGCTCACTGAAGAGACCAAATACCTGATAAACGACTACTCTATCAGCAAAATGAAAGACGGAGTAATGATTATCAATACCGGTCGCGGACAACTGATTCATACCAATGCGCTGATTGAAGGACTGAAGAACAAGAAAATAGGTTCCGCAGGACTGGACGTATACGAGGAAGAAAGTGAATACTTCTACGAAGATCAATCCGACCGTATTATCGACGATGATGTACTCGCCCGCTTACTTTCATTCAACAATGTTATCGTCACTTCTCATCAAGCTTTTTTCACACATGAAGCGATGGAGAATATTGCTGCGACCACCCTGCAAAACATAAAAGATTTTATCAATCACAAGCCTTTATTAAATGAAGTGAAGAAATAAAACTTTTAAGCCGCTTTCTTTGTTTATCAAATATATAAACAAATAAGAGAAAGGACAGTTTTTATGAAAAAAGTAATACATAAAGCAGATACAAGAGGGCATTCCCAGTATGATTGGCTGGATAGTTATCACACTTTCAGTTTTGACGAGTACTTCGACTCCAATCGTATCAATTTTGGTGCTCTTCGCGTATTGAATGATGATAAGGTTGCGCCCGGACAAGGTTTTCAGACTCACCCGCATAAGAATATGGAAATCATTTCCATTCCTCTGAAAGGACATCTGCAACATGGAGACAGCAAGAAGAACAGCCGCATTATTACTGTCGGAGAAATTCAGACAATGAGTGCGGGAACAGGAATCTTCCATAGTGAAGTTAATGCAAGTCCGGTAGAACCGGTGGAATTCCTGCAGATTTGGATTATGCCGAGAGAACGGAACACCCGTCCTGTTTATCAGGATTTCAGCATTGCAGAACTGGAGCGTCCGAACGAACTGGCAGTCATCGTATCTCCCGACGGTAGCACACCTGCTTCCCTTTTGCAAGATACCTGGTTCTCCATCGGCAAAGTAGAAGCCGGAAGGAAATTAGGTTATCACATGCATCAAAGCCATGCAGGCGTCTATATCTTCCTCATTGAAGGAGAAATAGTAGTAGACGGTGAAGTGTTGAAACGTCGTGACGGCATGGGTGTTTATGATACGAACAGCGTTGAACTGGAGACATTGAAAGACTCACATATTCTATTAATAGAAGTACCTATGTGATATCATCATTAAAAATAATAAACTAAAGCTGCCAGATAATCTTATGGCGAAATTAAACATAGCAGATATCCGACAGGAATATACGAAAGGCGGGTTGCGGGAAAGTGAACTTCCCGGCGACCCGCTTTCGCTTTTCAGTCGTTGGCTGCAAGAAGCGATTGACGCAGAGGTGGACGAACCGACTGCGGTCATTGTAGGAACTGTATCCCCCGAAGGGAGACCGTCCACACGTACAGTATTGTTAAAAGGACTCCATGATGGAAAATTTGTCTTTTATACCAATTACGAAAGCCGCAAAGGCAGACAATTAGCACAAAACCCATCCATCTCCCTCTCTTTTGTCTGGCACGCCCTCGAAAGACAAATACATATAGAAGGGATAGCGACGAAAGTTTCACCGGAAGAATCGGATGAATACTTCCGGAAACGTCCTTATAAAAGCCGGATTGGCGCACGAATTTCTCCACAAAGTCAACCGATAGCAAGCAGAATGCAATTGATACGATCCTTCGTCAGAGAAGCTGCCCGATGGATTGGAAAAGAAGTGGAGAGACCTGATAATTGGGGCGGATATGCCGTTACCCCTACAAGGATTGAATTCTGGCAAGGACGCCCCAACCGTCTGCATGACCGTTTTCTATATACTCTGCAACCGGACGGTGAATGGAAAATCAGTCGTCTTGCTCCTTGATTTCGTCGATTTTTCTTGGCAACTCCAACGAGAATACGTAATATTGCAACTATAAAATAGTCAGCTTATGACACTGGATTATATTTATCACAGCGGTTTCGCCATCGAAATGGAAGGTGTAACCGTTATCATCGATTACTACAAAGATTCTTCCGAAACGGAACACAACCGGGGAATCGTGCATGATTATCTCCTGCAAAGGCCGGGTAAACTGTACGTATTGGCTACTCATTTCCATCCCGATCACTTTAACCGTGAAATATTGACTTGGAAAGAGCAACGCCCCGACATTCAATACATCTTCTCCAAAGATATTCTGAAGTCCCATCGTGCCAAAGCCGAAGATGCTTTCTATATTAAAAAAGGAGAAACCTACGAAGACGACACGATCCGCATCGACGCCTTCGGATCGACAGATATCGGCAGTTCGTTCCTTCTTCACTTACAAGATTGGAGTATCTTCCATGCCGGCGACTTGAACAACTGGCACTGGAGTGAAGAATCGACCGAAGAAGAGATACGAAAAGCCAATGGTGATTTTCTTGCAGAAGTTAAATATTTAAAAGAAAAAGTGCCTAACATCGATCTAGTGCTATTCCCGGTGGATCGGAGAATGGGAAAAGATTACATGAAAGGGGCAAAACAGTTCATCGAACAAATAAAAACTACTATATTTGTGCCCATGCACTTCAGTGAAGATTATGAGGGGGGAAATGCGCTTCGTAGTTTTGCTGAAAATGCCGGATGCCGTTTTATCAGCATCACCCATCGGGGCGAAAGTTTTGAGATTACCAAATAAACACATGATAATTATGAATAAATTTACGATTCTGTTTCTTACCCTGTTCCTTGCATTGCCGATGGCGATGAAGGCAGATTCTGCAAAAGAGAAGAAAGATGACACCAGGTACCTTGTAGGAGCTGTTCCTGAAGTAGATGGTAAAGTAGTATTTTCCAAAGAGTTCCAGATTCCCGGAATGAGTCAGGCACAAATCTACGACACAATGACAAAGTGGATGGACGAACGTCTGAAAGAAAATAAAAATATTGATAGCCGCATTGTTTTCTCTGACGAAGCAAAGGGAACAATTGCCGGTGTTGGAGAAGAATGGATTGTTTTCAGTTCCAGTGCTCTGTCATTAGACCGTACACTGGTCAACTATCAGATTACCGTTACCTGTAAACCCGGCAACTGCCTAGTAGAGCTTGAGAAAATCCGTTTCACTTATCGCGAAACAGAGAAATACAAAGCGGAAGAATGGATTACTGATAAATATGCGCTCAATAAAGCAAAGACCAAATTAGTGCGCGGCCTGGCTAAATGGCGTAGAAAAACTGTAGACTTCGCAGATGATATGTTTATGGATGTAGCAGTAGCTTTCGGAGCACCTGATACTCGTCCGAAGACAGAGAAAAAGAAGAAAGAAGAAGAGCAACAAAAACCATCTGTTGTGGCCGCTGCCGGCCCGATCGTTATCGGTCAGGGAGGTAAAGTTACCACTACCGAATCTGCTCAAACCACCATTCCTGCGGCTACTTTGACTCCTGCCACTCCGGCTACCAAAGTTGCATCCGATGCATCCGGTTATACAGAAATTGATTTGAAACAAATTCCGGGCGAAGTATATGCCTTAATGGGAAGTGGTAAATTAGTAATCAGTATTGGAAAAGATGAGTTCAACATGACCAATATGACTGCAAATGCAGGTGGTGCATTAGGTTATCAATCAGGAAAAGCTGTTGCATATTGCACACTTTCACCCGACCAACCTTATGATGCTATAGAAAAGGCAGACAGCTATACACTGAAATTGTATGCTCCGAACCAGACAACTCCTTCAGCTGTTATCGAATGTAAGAAAATGCCTTCACAGACAACTCCGCAAGCCGGACAACCCCGTACCTATGTTGGAGAAATTGTGAAACTCTTAATGAAAAAATAAGGAAAATTGCAACAATGGAAATAAAAAGTAAATTTGACCATTTTAATATCAACGTTACAAACCTGGAGCGGAGTATCGCTTTTTATGAGAAAGCACTCGGCTTAAAAGAACATCATCGGAAAGAAGCATCCGACGGTTCATTCACACTGGTTTACCTGACAGATAATGAAACTGGTTTCCTATTGGAATTGACATGGCTCAAAGATCATACTGCTCCATACGAACTGGGGGAAAACGAAAGTCACCTATGTTTTCGTGTAGCCGGTGATTACGATGCAATCAGGGCCTATCACAAAGAAATGAATTGTGTATGTTTTGAGAACACTGCCATGGGGCTTTATTTCATTAATGACCCGGATGATTACTGGATTGAAATACTTCCACAGAAGTGATTTTACATAAAAAGTGGGGGCAGGATAATTATCCTGCCCCCACTTTTTATGTAGAATATATGATCTATCAAACACATAGTATATATACCTAAAACAACAAATACTATAAATATGTATCCGAAAATAAACACCACCTTGCCAGTTGCTTAATCAGAAAAAAGCCACTCCTCAATGATTAAAAGGCAACCGGACTGATGATCCGTTTATTGCTACAGCCTTTATTTTTTATGTCGGCTAGCTCTTTTCTTCCGGATATCTGCTTTCATCTTCGCTGCACCCGAACCATGTTGTCCACGAATATACGTCGCTTTTTTCGCTTTCGTTTTCACCTTTTCCTCTTCTTTGGGCTTATCTTTCTTACCTTTAAAAACGATACCACCCATGATTGCTTCTTCTATACTCATATAATCATTTATTAGTATTCAACATTTCCGATGGCAAAGATAACCCTTTTCTACGGATTTATTTATCTTTGCAAAGTTAACAATCGTAACCACCAATGGCAACAACAATTCTTTCTGCAGAAAAGGACCCGATGGGAGCCGCTATTTCTGACTATTTCAACCATCATAGAGCTGATCGTTTGCGGGTATTTTCTTCTCAATTCGAAGAAGATGAAATTCCCGTCAAAGAACTGTTTCGTAGTATACAGTCTATGCCTATACTAGAGCGTACCGCCCTGCAAATGGCTACTGGACGGATTTTGGATGTAGGTGCCGGAAGTGGTTGCCATG
Organism: Bacteroides sp. MSSM.1001136sp1_RTP21357st2_D2_RTP21359_211015; assembly: GCF_040913205.1. NCBI lineage: Bacteria > Pseudomonadati > Bacteroidota > Bacteroidia > Bacteroidales > Bacteroidaceae > Bacteroides > Bacteroides sp. MSSM.1001136sp1_RTP21357st2_D2_RTP21359_211015. The sequence continues at coordinate 124,643 of NZ_JBDFVF010000011.1, forward strand.
CGCTGGCACTTCAGGAAATGGGAAAAGACGTATGCGCCATTGATATTTCTCCCTTATCTGTCGAAGTAATGAAACAACGCGGAGTGAACGATCCCCGCCTCATCAACCTTTTTGATGAAACATTTTCCGAAACATTCGATACAATCCTAATGCTCATGAATGGTTCCGGAATCATCGGACGGCTGAATAATATGCCCGAATTTTTCCAACGGATGAAACGTATTCTCCACCCCGGTGGATGCATATTTATGGATTCCAGTGATTTGCGTTATCTTTTTGAAGAGGAAGACGGTAGCATAGTCATCGATCTGGCCGGAGATTACTACGGAGAGATCGACTTCCAAATGCAATATAAAGATGTAAAAGGAGACACATTCGACTGGTTATATGTAGATTTCCAGACTCTTAGCTTATATGCTTCCGAATGTGGTTTTAAGGCAGAATTGATAAAAGAAGGAAAGCATTACGATTACCTGGTCAAACTTAGCATTGCTTGAAAATGCATCTTCATATAGTGACGGTATACACTCCGGATAGCGTCACTATATAACCAAAATAGTAACGCCATCACATCAGGATAGCGTTACTATTTTTATATACTCATATATGTTCCGTTGGAAACATCTGATGAAGGCTCTCTTTTATTTCAGCATTTCATTAATTGCCTGCACAAGAGAAGCAAACTCTTCCTCATTATATAAACGAGTCAGCTTTACAATTTTCCCTTCCTTATCAATCAACACGTTTCTCGTTATTCCAGATTCACGTAATGCATACTTCGCAAAGATATCAGCTCCCGGATCCAGTCCTAACGGATAAGTGACTCCGGTAGATTTTGCAAAAGCCAGTACTTTGTCAAGCGGTTCGTCACGGTCAATGCCAATCAGAGCAAAGTCTGCATTATTTTTATGCTTCAACCAAATATCCTTCTCGATAAACGGCATTTCTTTACGGCAAACCCCACACCAGCTTGCAGTGAACTGCAACATGACAACTTTACCACGAAGGGAAGATAAACTCACTTGCTTCCCATCTGTCAAGGTAATTGTGAAATCCGGAGCCATCTCTCCTACCCGAACAATATATCCTGTACTATCTGCCTGAACTGATTTTGCATCCGCAGTTACTTCTACACTATCTGTTGCAACTTCAACATTCGCCGTTCCTTTCTTCTGTCCGGAACAAGCCCATATACCTATGGCTAAAAGCGCCACACTACATACATTCATAATTTTCATTTTCATCTAATCATTGGTAACTTTGCAAATATAAAAAAAGTATGCGATGTATTTGCATTTTTAAAAGAAATTCATACCTTTGCACCCGCAAAAGAAAAACGCCTCTTTAGCTCAGTTGGCCAGAGCACGTGATTTGTAATCTCGGGGTCGTTGGTTCGAATCCGACAAGAGGCTCTCCAGAATGAATGCTGTTTATCACATCAGATAAGCAGCATTTTTTATTAATATCTTCTTTAAGATTTTTGCTTACGAAATACTACCATACCCACAGCCAACAAAATCAAAAGAATTCCAATAGCACTATTCAGGGTAAACAGTTCTTTAAAAACAAAGACACCGATCACAACGGCTGTCAGTGGTTCCATCGCACCTAAAATAGAAGTCAGTGTAGGTCCCGCATACTTAATTGCCCGTACCAAAGTTATATTGGAAATAGCCGTAGCCGGCAATGCAAGTCCTAAAATAATCAGCCATATATAACCGTCTGTCACCAGATGAAGCCCGGAAGTTGCCATAGCTCCTATCAGATAGAAAACAGCTCCCATCCCCATAACATAACATGTCAGTACAGTGGAATTGATTTGAGCGGCTCGTGTTGTTCGAACCCCAATGATGTATCCTCCGTAAGAAAAGACAGAAATACAAGCCGCCACCAATCCTACTATTGTATCACCACTTTTCGCCTCCAACTCTCCCGATGACAGTAAAGCAGCACCAAACAAAGACATTAAAACAGCAAGCATCACCAAAAGAGATTTCTTTTCATGAAAGAAAAACATCATTGCCAATGATACAGCCAACGGATACATAAAATGAATAGTCGATGCTACCCCCGTGGCTATATTCTGATAGGCAATGAGCAAACTGAATGAGGTGGTTGCCCGCAACAAACTTAATAAAAAAACGACTAACAAATCTTTCTTTGCCAGCCGGAAATTACATCCCGAACACCATCCAAACAGTGTCAATACAATAGCAGCCACTCCCCAACGATAAGAAAGCACCTCGAAAGCCGAAAAACCAGCTAACAACAGAGTTATAGAAAAAAACGGAGCCAGCCCAAAAGTGGAGGAGGATACCGCCGCATAAAGTATACCTTTAATGCGATTCATCGATATATTCAACTAATTCCAGATATTCACAATGCAAAGATTATAAATATTTCTTTAATGCCACCATTAATTTCATTTTTTCAATCGGCTTAACCAGATATTCATTACAGCCGACCTTTATTGCAGCAATCCGGTCAGAATCGAAAGCATGGGCGGTAAGTGCGACGATAGGTAAGCTAGCATTAAACTTACGTATTTCAGCTGTAGCCTTCAATCCATCCAGTACTGGCATTTTCATATCCATCAACAACAAATCGACATGTTGGCTACGCGCTATTTCCACTGCCTTTTGCCCATTCTCCGCATGCAGTAAATCATAATGATCCTTCAGGATAGTAGACACCAGCTGATAATTACTTTGTATATCTTCAGCTATGAGAATTGTTTTCCGACCGGCACTCTTCTCCATCACTTCGTCATTCGCACCAAACTCTCCTCCGGAGATATTCTCTTCTTTCTTCTCTTCTACCATAGAAAGTGTATCGACTTCACAAGGTAAAAATGCCCAAAACAGCGATCCTTCATTGTGTACCGATTCAAAGCCGACTTTACCTCCCATAGCTTCTGCAATTGCCTTGCAAATAGAAAGTCCAAGTCCGGTACCTTGGGCAAACTCATCAAGTTTCTCAAAACGCTGGAATACTTTTCCTTTTTTATCATCAGCTATACCAATACCGGTATCTTTCACATAAAAATAGACGCCTCCATCCTTACATGCATATCCCATTTTAATAGAACCTTTTGAAGTATATTTGATAGCATTAGTGACATAATTCGTTATAATTTGTGCCACGCGATTACGGTCCAGAGTTACCCGACAACAGTGATAAGGATTGATTTCAGTTAACACGATATCCGGATTCTTCAGGCGCTGTTTCATGGAAGTAAACATGTTTTCAAAATGTTCGGATAAGTCGAACGGTTCGTATTTCAGTTCTACCGAACCGGCTTCCAGCTTGGATAAATCAAGTATATCATTTATCAGTTTTAGCAATAACTCATTATTACTATTAATAATCTGGATATAGTCCGCCTTTTCTTCTTCTCCGGCATAAGCCATCAACTCCGAAAAACCTACAATAGCATTCAAGGGAGTACGGATTTCATGACTCATATTCGCCAGGAACGCAGATTTCAATTTATCAGACTGCTCTGCCTGATGTTTGGCTTCCTGCAATTCCTTAATCATTTTTTCACGCTCCGTTACATCATCCACGCGAATTACAACACCATCCACAGATCCATCTTCAAGAACTACGGGAGTGGCAAACACTTCAACGGTATGCGCACTGTCCAACGAAAACTTCATCTGTTCCGTCTGTAATGAAACAAAAGCACGTTGCATCACACAATTTTCACAGGGAGAAGTACGATTATATGTACTTTTATAGCAAAGTTCACCTTTTTTGTAGGCTTCAAAAGAAAGACTTTTTGAACATAACGAAATATTTTCCCATTGAACCATATATTCCTTCGTGATGTAGGCCAACCCTGAATTCGTATTGTTAAGAACCAGTTCATTCTGTCGTACCAAAGCGTCCTGTATTTCTTTATTCTTTAGTAAGGTCAATTCAGTCTGCTTATAGGAATCGATATTTTGCGTCATACCGAACAAATACTTATAAGGAGCATCGTTCAAAGTTGTGGTTTCAACAAGGCCACGCGTTTCCCACCATTGATACATGCCATCTCCTTTAAAGTCAATGCGATATTCCACATCCCATACACCGCTTCCTAGTTCTACCGCCTTTTGCAAAGTTTCAGCAAACTTTTGTCGGTCATCAGGATGTACGAGAGTCAGATATTTCTCGACCGAATTAATTTCTGATGCCTTTTTCCCATTTTTATCAAAACCTTCACCGAAACTCACCCTGTTCTTAGCCGGCTCAAAAAACCAGGTGAAGGCATTCATCGCTTCCATAGTGACAGTTAACAGCTGTGCACGACGCTTCAGTTCATTTTGTAAACTCTGATCCCAGCGGGTATTTAACAGAAAGCGTTTGCCATCATCTTCAATTATACTTTTGCGAACAATAGTATCATAGCTGCGTCCATCCTTCAGTATAATACGTTCCATGCCGAAATAAGGGTTCCCAGTATTGTATACCTCTAAATCAGTCTTCTGAATACGCTCTACTTCTTCTTCACTCAGCACATCATAAGTAGTTTTATCTTCGCTGGTACCAAACATGAGCTTACTCTCTTCATTGCAAAAAACATAGCGGAAATCATTCTCTACATCTTTGATATGAACAGATAACGGAAGATTATTTAATATATTATAGAAGAACTGCTCCTTTTTCTGCACCTCCGTATTATTCTTTCGGGTACCAACATATTTCAATACCTTCTTATTAGAATCAAATTCATAAGGAGCACCGCTTATCGTACAAAATTGCCAGGTTGAGCTATCCGGTAACATAACCCTGCTATCAAAAGAAAAAGAAAAATCTTCCCCATTGCTCATTCTTTCCATTACTTCAGTAACCTGACTACGGTCATCCGGATGCAAAGTCTCCAGATATAGTGCCATACTAACTGGCTTAGACTGATCGTATCCATTCAGCGGTTCATTATCACTATAAAATAATTTGGGCACTGCATCAAATTCCCAAAACATGATGTTGGCTGCCTTCATAGCAAGCTCCGTTTTCCGGCGACTTTGACGGAGTACCTCTTCACTTTTCACCGTTTCTGTAATATCTTCAAAGATAAAAATGTAATTAACAAACTTGCCATCATTATCATAAAGAGGATTACCATTACATTTCAAATAGCAGGTCCGGGTACGCGTAGAGAAAAAGCGTTTATCGGTTCTCTGTTTATCGAAATCATACAAAAAACTCATCTGTACCGGAACACAACGACGAACTGCTTCCTTCACCACGTCAGGAACCACAGAATTTTCATTTATGTTGAGTTTATTACCAAGAAGCGTTTGCGAGTCAGCGCCAAAAATTCGGCAGAAGCTTTCATTGCATCTTACCAGAGTGCCATCGGCTGTGAAGAAACCTATTCCAACAGGAAGTGAATTAAATACAGTTAGTAATTGTTTGTGTTCCATTTCTTTATCCTTGAATAACTTAGAAATAAATATTTTATCTCCGCACTATGCAAATATATACACTTTTACGATTATAATATGATTTTATAGCGAAAATATTATTGCCAGGTTATAACATACAATAAGGGGCTATCCACGATATTGTGAATAACCCCTATCTCAAATGACATCCCATATATTATCATTTTAAAAAGTACATTTTAATACTCCTCAATGACTGTATTTCCAAAAATATCCTTTTTAATAATTTTCCCATGACCGTTACCATATTCAATTATTTCGTTTCCAAAAATATCTTTTTTAATAGTTGTTCTATTCCCCTTATCATCCTCGATAATAGTATTCCCAAAGATATCTTTTGTAATCGTCTTTCTATTACCTTTGTCATCGCGAATAATAGTATTTCCCAGAATATCTTTCTCTATAGTTTTTCTATTACCCTTATCGTCCCGGATAATGGTATTTCCTAGAATATCTTCTTCAATAGTCTTTCTATTACCTTTATCATCACGAACAATGAAATTTCCTAAAATATCCTCTTCGATAGTCGTTCTATTGCCTCTATCATCACGGATAATGATGTTCCCCAAAATATCCTTTTCAATAGTCTTTCTATTGCCTTTATCATCACGAATGATGATATTCCCTAAGATATCCTTTTCAATAGTCTTTCTATTACCATTATCATCACGGATAATGATATTACCTAAAATATCCTTTTCAACAGTCTCTCTCCCTTGGTCAACTCCCGAATACTCATAATTATCTTCAACAAGATTTGCACCATAGCCCTTTATTATATAAGGAGCCAAAATAAACTGGGCAACAAACAGGATAAATAAAATCTTTTTCATGGCGTTTTTCTTTTGGTTTAGAACAAAAGTAACGCAGGAAAATCAGAATTAATAAGTGAATTCCATAATTGTCAGTAGGGAAAAACCTAAAATAAAAAGGATTAGCGCATGCAGTAACGGTATATCCATAATATACTACCTAATTGGTCCCCAGAATGGTCCCCCAAAAAAGAAATTCCTTGAAAGTACTTGACTTTCAAGGAATTCAAAGTGTTACTTGAGGTTCCTGGCGGATTCGAACCGCCGTACACGGTTTTGCAGACCGCTGACTAAGCCACTCATCCAAGGAACCATTATTTCTCGTTTGCGGTTGCAAAGGTAGTACAAATTTTGAAACTACCAACTATCCGCAGCAATTTTTCTTTGTACTTTTTTTCTTTACATCGCACTCTCCGCGTTTCTTGTCCATCATATCCTTTAGTTCACAGCCACTTACACAGCTGTCACAAGGATTCTGATTTTCTCGCGTACGACGAAAAAAACGAAATATTCCATATATGACGCGGGCAATGCAGAGTACAACCAGTACTCCGACTACCCAATCTTGCCAATTATTCATACAAACAATCCTCCAATCTGATAAACAGCAAATGATACAAGCCAAGCCAATCCCGTTGTGTAACAAGCAGCAAAAAGCGCCCATTTCCAACTACCCGATTCCTGTTTTATAGCCGCTATCGCCGCAATACACGGGAAGTAAATCAATACAAACAACATATAACAGAAAGCAACCAATGGAGTAATCGGAATTCGTTCTGCCAAACTTACTGAATCAGCATCCGGATCATCTGCATATAAGACACCTAATGTACTTACTACCAATTCTTTCGCTCCCACACCGGAAAGCAAGCCAATACCTAGTTTCCAATCAAATCCCAGTGGTTTTATAACTGGCTCTATACCACGTCCCAACTGGCCGATATAAGAATTTTCCTGCTGCTCGGCAACTGTTTCATAAGCATCATGATTCGGATAATACCCCAAGAACCAGATTATAATAGAAGCAATCATAATAATGCCTCCCATCTTTTTCAAATACTGCGCTCCCTTTTCCCATGTGTGACGGAAGATCGATTTTGCTGTCGGCATCCGGTAAGGTGGAAGTTCCATCACAAATGGAGTATCATCACCCTTCACCAGAAACTTGCTAAACAAGCGGGCCATTACCACAGCCAGTACAATACCAATCACATAAATACTTAACAACACCAGACTTGCATTGTTCGGGAAGAAAGCACCCACCAACAATAAATAAATTGGCAGACGCGCACTGCAAGACATCAAAGGATTTACCAACATTGTAATAAGACGGCTCTTCCGGTTCTCAATAGTACGGGAAGCTATAATAGCAGGTACATTGCATCCAAATCCCATAATCAAAGGAATGAATGATTTTCCGTGCAATCCCATTTTATGCATGATTTTATCCATGATAAAAGCTGCACGAGCCATATAACCCGAATCTTCCATAAGAGAAATGCAGAAATACAAAATCAAGATATTCGGCAAAAAGACAATAACCGCTCCTACCCCACCAATAATTCCATCAATCAGCAAATCTTTAAATGGACCTTCCGCCATATTATTGCGTAACAAGTCACCAATCTGCTCGACAAGCCATTCAATCCCCATCATCGGATATTCTCCAATGACAAACGTACCCTCAAACATCAGATACATAAAAAGGAAGAAAATAGGAAATCCCCAGACACGGTGAGTTACGATCGAATCCAGCACTTTTGTTGTCTGCGCCTGCTCCAAGTGATTATCTGTGAATGTCTCCTTCAGTGCACCACTGATAAATCCATATTTAGCATCCGTAATAGCCGATTCACAATCCTCATTCATTGTGTCCTGAACACGCTTCGACATCTTATCACGGACATGGAATATCTCATCCGCATTTGGTAATGTCCGCACAATGCGCTCAATGTCAGGATCATTCTCCAACAATTTAATGGATAGGAAACGGGTAGAATATTTATGACGGATAAATTCGTTTTTGGACACTTCACTTTTTACAGCTTCAATCGCTTTTTCGATATCAGGACCATGATTGATATGAATATGCCGGAAGACACGCCCCGTCTTTTTATGTTCACGTACATAATCTTCCAAATGCTCTTCCTCGTGGTTCTTACGATCTTCCAGAGAATCATGCCATTCGGTCAAATCCTTAAGAACTTCCGGATTCATATTTCCCTGTTTATCAAAGAAGTCTACTCCTTCATACAGATTGATAACAACATGAAACAAGGTATCCAATCCACGATTTTTCTTACTGACAGTAGGCAACATCGGCACCCCGAACAACTTACTCAACAGATGATAATCCAATGTATTTCCACTGGCTTCCAACTCATCATAAATATTCAGAGCTACCACCATGCGGACATTCATATCTATCAATTGAGTAGTCAGATATAAGTTTCGCTCCAGATTAGAGGAATCGACTACATTAATAATCACGTCCGGAGTTTCATCGATAATATGACGACGCACATAGATTTCTTCCGGCGTATAAGCAGACAAAGAATAAGTTCCCGGCAAATCGACAATACGGAAATGATAGCCTTCGAAATCAAAATAACCTTCTTTGGCATCCACGGTTACGCCGCTGTAGTTTCCAACATGCTCATGAGCACCGGATGCAAGATTAAATAAAGAAGTCTTGCCACTGTTCGGGTTTCCGACCAAAGCAACATTAATGGTACGGCGTTTACCTAACGCCAACCGTTTCATATCTTCTTCTTTTACTGAAAGGTCTTCAGGCAATCCTTCATGATAAACGGTCTTCTCGGCCAGTTTCTTTGCTTCCTCTTCGCTGATAACTTCGATCATTTCAGCTTCCTGACGACGAAGAGAAATTTCATAACCTAAAACTTTATATTTTATGGGATCTTTTAGCGGAGCATTCAACAGCACTTCAACCGTTTTACCTTTAATGAAGCCCATCTCCACAATACGTTTACGAAAACCACCGTGCCCCAATACCTTTACAATAACACCTTTTTCTCCTGTTTTTAATTCGGACAAACGCATAACTCTCAAAATTTTTGGCAAAGATAATTCATAACTTCGGAGCATGCAAATTATTTAGAATGTTTTTAAATAGCAGCTTTTTTCATCCTCTAAAAGATTCAGAAAAAATAAAAAAACTTATTGATAAACTCGTATCTTTGCAGGTATGATACAACAACGCGTTACAAAATATATAGAAAAGGAACATTTATTCTCACCGGATGATAAAATCCTGGTCGCATTGAGTGGTGGTGCCGACTCGGTGGCATTACTATATATTCTGCATACAGCAGGCTATCATTGCGAAGCCGCACATTGTAATTTCCACCTGCGAGGCAAAGAGTCAGACCGGGACGAGTTATTTGTCCGCCAACTTTGCGAAAGAATGGAAATCCATTTACATACCATTGATTTCAACACGACCCAATATGCAACGGAAAAACATATTTCGATTGAAATGGCCGCACGGGAACTCCGCTACCAATGGTTCGAGAAAATTAGAAAAGAATGTCAGGCAGATGTTGTCGCTGTGGCCCATCACCAGGATGATAGCATAGAAACTATACTACTTAACCTGATTCGGGGAACAGGAATTACCGGTCTGTTAGGAATCCGCCCCCATAATGGAACCATCGTACGCCCTCTGCTTTGTATCAACCGGGAAGAGATAATTCGTTACCTGCAAAACATCGGACAAGATTATGTGACAGACAGCACCAATCTGGAAGACGAATATACCCGTAATAAAATCCGCCTCAACCTCCTTCCCCTCATGCAGGAAATTAATTCGTCAATCAAAAACACTCTGATAGATACGAGTAATTATCTGAATGATGTAGCCACTATATATAATAAATGTATAGAGGAAACTAAAAAGAAAGTCATTACGGCAGAAGGTATCCGAATCAGTGATTTAGTAAAGGAACCGGCACCCGAAGCCATCTTATTCGAAGTCCTGCATCCTCTAGGATTCAATTCCGCACAAATCAAAGATATCGCCCATTCGCTTCATAGCCAACCGGGCAAGCAATTCTGTAGCAAAGAATGGAGAGTGATAAAAGACAGAGAATTCCTATTAATAGAAACAGCTGAATCTGAAAATGAGACTCTTCCTCCTTTTCAAATTATCAAAGAAGAAAAAGAATACACCCCGGATTTTCTCATTCCACGTGAAAAGGAAATTGCCTGTTTTGATGCCGACAAACTGAATGGAGAAATTCATTACCGGAAATGGCAGCCGGGAGACACTTTTATTCCTTTTGGAATGAAAGGAAAGAAAAAAATAAGCGATTATCTGACCGACCGCAAATTTTCTATCAGCCAAAAAGAACGCCAATGGGTACTCTGCTGTGGAGAACACATCGCATGGCTGATAGGCGAACGAACAGACAACCGCTTTCGTATTGATGAAACGACTAAGCGCGTCGTGATTTACAAAATAGTCTGAGGCAACTTCTGTTTCTTGAAACAATCTGATAACAAAGCTGCAAAAGGAGTTTCATACACCCTTGCTTTCCTAACGCAAGCTTTTACACAAGCGCAACATTTGATACATTTAGCCTCATCCGTATGTAGCTCATCCCCTTTCGTTATAGCCCCTGCCGGACAACGGACCACACATAACCCGCAATGGGTACACAAATCCTCATCTTCCACCCAAGGAACGCGGGGAAGCGGTGTACCACTTTTACGTAACTTGATGACTTTCCTCAAAAAACGGAACAAAGGAAAGAATGGTTGACTCGGACGTTTGATAGTACGTACATCCACCGGATAAAGGGTATCCATACTATCAGCTGTCTGTATTTTTTCCATGATTTTCTTCCCAAACTCCGCAGCAAAGGCTAAATCCGATTCATCAGGACGTCCCACTGCAATCGGGTATTTGTCGGTACTATATGAATGTTCTCCAATAAAAGTTGCCCCGGCAATTACTTTAAATCCATGAGGAATAGCAAAAGCATCCAATTCCATTAAAGCTTTTTCATAAGCGCGATTTCCGTAAACCACTACCAAAACGGTAGGAGTATCCACTCCACGGATATACTGTAAACGTTCCATTGCCAAAGGAGCGACATGTCCTCCATACACAGGCACTACAATAATAGCCAAAGAAGATGTAGGAATCACAATTTCATCCGCAATCTGCTGCGTCACATTAATAGGAAAAATATTTTTTATGCCCGTCCCGTGAACAATCGCCTCCGCAACTTGTTTAGATGTGTGTGTAGGCGAAAAATAAATTAAATGAGCTTCATTTACTGTCATACTATTTTCTTTTATGTAGCAAAGATACACTTTTACGTGGAAAAAAATGTTTGATTGTTCATGAAACCAAAAAAAATTATTATCTTTGCCCCGTTGAAACATTCTACGATTCAACATATACATCCCTAATTCAGAATAAAAAACAAAACGTATGCTCGCATATCTGTAGCCATGAGCTGTAGTAATGCTGTCCATAATTCAGCAAAAAAAGAAATATTAATAACTTACCATACTATATGTATAACATTATCCAATTAAACGACAAAAATCTGTCGGAACTTCAAGTTATTGCCAAAGAGTTAGGCATAAAAAAAGCAGACTCATACAAAAAAGAAGACCTTGTTTATAAAATACTCGATGAACAGGCCATTGTAGGAGCTACAAAGAAAGTTGCCGCAGATAAGCTAAAAGAAGAACGCAAAAATGAAGAACAAAAGAAAAAGCGTTCACGGGTAGCTCCTACCAAAAAAGAAGACAAAGTGGTTTCCGCAACAAAGAGTGAAGAGGCTAACAAGACAAAAGAGACCGCTCCTGTAAAAGCTGCACCACAACCTTCCAAGAAAGAAGAAAGTACAAACAAAGAAAAAGAAACTGTTGTTGTAGAAGCTAAAGCGGAAAACACTGCTACTCCCAAGCGTAAAGTAGGCCGTCCTCGTAAGAGCTCTGATGCAGAAGAGAAAAAAGAAGTAGAAAATGCAAAACCGGCAGCACCCAAAGTAGTGGAACCTAAACCTGTTGTTGCAGAGAAAGCTACTGGTGCTACGGAAAAGCCAGCTCCGGTACAACAGCAAACAGCTGAGAAGAAAGCAAAAAACAAACCAGCTGCAGAAGCAAATAAGCCTGTTGCAGAAACAAATAAACCGGCTACTGAACCTAACCAACCTGTTGTAGAGAAAAAGGTAATAGATAAACCACAAAAGAAGGCTGCACCCGTTATCGACGAGGAAAGCAATATCTTATCCAGCGTTGACGACGATGATTTTATTCCAATCGAAGATCTGCCTTCTGAAAAAATAGAGCTTCCTACCGAATTATTCGGAAAATTCGAAGCTACTAAAACAGAATCAGCACAGACAGCACCGGAACAGCCATCTCATCCTCAACAGCAACAACAATCTCAACAGCAGCAGTCCCAGCAGCAACGTCCGCGTATTGTTCGCTCACGCGACAATAACAACGGTAATAACAATGCTAACAACAATGGAAATAATGGCAATAACGCCAATAATAATTTCCAGCGTAACAACAATAACCAGAATCAGGTTCAGAACCCAAATCAAAATCAGAATCAGAACCAAAACCAACAACGCTCACCGATGCCACGTGCCGCTCAGCAGAACAATGCGGGTGAAAATCTTCCGGTACAACAGCAGCAGGAACGTAAGGTTATTGAACGCGAAAAGCCTTATGAATTCGACGATATTCTCAACGGAGTAGGTGTTCTGGAAATTATGCAGGATGGATACGGATTCCTCCGTTCTTCCGACTATAACTACCTTTCTTCTCCGGATGATATTTACGTATCACAATCTCAAATCAAACTATTTGGTCTGAAAACCGGTGATGTAGTAGAAGGAGTTATCCGTCCACCCAAAGAAGGAGAAAAATATTTCCCATTGGTAAAGGTTTCGAAGATCAACGGACGTGATGCAGCTTTCGTTCGCGACCGTGTTCCTTTCGAACATCTGACACCTCTTTTCCCGGATGAAAAGTTCAAACTTTGCAAAGGCGGTTATTCAGACTCTATGTCTGCCCGTGTCGTCGATCTTTTCGCTCCTATCGGTAAAGGCCAGCGTGCATTGATCGTTGCCCAGCCAAAGACAGGTAAGACCATCTTAATGAAAGATATCGCAAACGCTATCGCAGCCAACCACCCGGAAGTTTACATGATTATGCTGCTGATTGACGAACGCCCGGAAGAAGTAACAGACATGGCGCGCAGCGTTAATGCAGAAGTAATTGCTTCTACTTTCGACGAACCGGCAGAACGCCACGTAAAAATTGCAGGTATCGTATTGGAAAAGGCAAAACGTCTGGTAGAATGTGGTCACGACGTAGTTATCTTCCTTGATTCTATTACTCGTCTGGCTCGTGCATACAATACAGTATCTCCTGCATCCGGTAAAGTTCTTTCCGGTGGTGTGGATGCAAATGCACTTCATAAACCTAAACGCTTCTTCGGTGCTGCCCGTAATATTGAAAACGGTGGTTCACTGACTATTATTGCTACCGCATTGATCGATACCGGTTCTAAAATGGACGAAGTTATCTTCGAAGAATTCAAGGGTACAGGTAACATGGAGTTGCAGCTCGACCGCAACCTGTCCAACAAACGCATCTTCCCGGCAGTCAACATTACCGCATCCAGCACTCGTCGCGACGACCTGTTGCTTGATAAAACAACCCTTGACCGCATGTGGATATTACGCAAATATCTTGCCGACATGAATCCGATCGAAGCAATGGACTTTGTTAAAGACCGTCTGGAAAAAACCAGAGACAACGACGAATTCCTGATGAGCATGAACAGCTAATCAACAGCAAACTTATAAATGAACGGTGAACAAACTGCGCCATAACAAGTGCAGTTTATTCACCGTTTTCTTTTTCGGTAACCCATTTTATGACTTATCACCTGCCGTTTATCACTTATCATTCAACTCCCATCACCGATAGTTACCCCTAACCGCTTGCCACACCTTTCATTTTTGTACAAAATACTTTCATTTGCGTCCAAAACTACTACCTCGCCCTTTTTTACGTTTCCTTTTTTCCTACTTTTGCTTCCAAATCAAATATTACTTAATTCTAACCAGTAATGAAAACTATTTATCCATTCATGGGATTAGCCCTGTGCAGCGTGACAGCGCAGGCCCAAGAAAAGCCCAATTTCCTGATTATCCAGTGCGACCATCTGACACAACGCGTTGTGGGAGCTTACGGACAAACACAAGGCTGCACCCTCCCTATTGACGAAGTCGCTTCACGAGGAGTTATCTTCTCCAATGCTTATGTAGGCTGCCCTCTCAGCCAACCCTCACGCGCTGCTTTATGGAGTGGCATGATGCCTCATCAAACCAATGTACGTTCCAACTCCAGCGAACCTATCAACCCACGTATTCCCGAAAATGTACCGACATTAGGAAGTCTTTTTTCTGAAAACGGTTACGAAGCCGTACACTTCGGAAAAACGCATGACATGGGTTCACTTAGAGGATTCAAGCATAAAGAACCAGTAGCCAAGCCATTCACTGATCCGGAATTCCCGGTCAATAACGACAGCTTCCTGGATGTAGGAACATGCGAAGACGCTGTTGCTTATCTAAGTAATCCGCCGGAAGAACCATTCATCTGTATCGCAGATTTTCAGAACCCTCACAATATCTGTGGATTTGTAGGAGCGAACGAAGGAGTACATACCGACCGCCCCATTAGCGGAACCCTTCCGGAACTACCAGCCAATTTCAATGTAGAAGACTGGAGCAATATCCCTAAACCTGTACAATACATCTGCTGCAGTCATCGCCGCATGACCCAGGCCTCTCATTGGAATGAAGAGAATTACCGTCATTACATTGCTGCTTTCCAACACTATACCAAGATGGTTTCCAAGCAAGTAGACAGCGTATTGAAAGCACTTTACTCCACTCCTGCCGGAAAAAACACAATCGTTATTATCATGGCTGACCATGGTGATGGGATGGCTTCACACCGCATGGTGACCAAACACATCAGCTTCTACGATGAAATGACCAACGTACCGTTTATCTTTGCAGGTCCCGGCATCAAACAACAGAAAAAGCCCATAGACCAAGTATTGACACAGCCTACACTGGATCTTCTGCCTACCCTTTGTGATTTGGCAGGAATTCCTGTTCCGGCCGAAAAACCGGGAATCAGCCTTGCACCTATATTAAAAGGAGAGAAACAGAAAAAAACTCACCCTTATGTCGTTTCCGAATGGCATAGCGAATATGAATATGTCGTTACTCCCGGACGTATGGTACGCGGACCGAGATACAAGTACACTCACTATCTGGAAGGTAACGGAGAAGAGCTATATGATATGAAAAAGGATCCGGGAGAACGCAAGAATCTCGCCAAAGACCCTAAATACAGTAAAGTCCTCGCCGAACACCGTGCCATGCTTGATGATTACATCGCCCGCACCAAAGACGATTACCGGAGTTTGAAAGTAGATGCCGATCCACGATGCAGAAACCATACTCCCGGCTACCCCAACCACGAGGGCCCTGGGGTACGAGAGATACTCAAAAGAAAATAAATTATAAAAAAGAGTGAAGATTTCTTTGTAATCTTCACTCTTTTTAGTTCTTTTGCAGATAAACTTACAAGCAAGCAATTCTTATATCAGGTGAAAAAACACAGACGTCATATAATTGCAATAGTCGTAACCGCATTAATATCGGTCACCTTATATGCTGCACGTACAAATTCAGATCGTCTTTCTTTATTACAACCTTTACTTGAATACAATCATCCATTTAGTCCGGACGCCCCTGTCGACAGCATCATTGCCTGGGAAAAACTTTTAGAACCGGAATTACAAAAGGAACAACAATACCCACTCCTATTCCAGATAAATCTGCTGACCGTTCAAGCCTTAATCACAGAAGGCAACATCAGTCTCGCCATCAACCAGGCCAATCAGATGTACCAGAAAGCCAGAGAAATGGACTATCCTTTGGGAACAGCACTCGCATTACACGCCATTGGAAATACCTATTTAAGTTCGTCAACACCACAAGTTGCCATCAAATCGTATAAGGAAGCATTAGAAATCATTCAGAAACTCCCTCATGCCAACCAATATATCAAAACGATCTTGTCCCAATTTATCCTGACGAAGCTCAACTATCACCAAATGACAGATATAGAAGACAATATCCGGGAACTCGAATCTGTTATCAACAAGGATACGAATCCCCAAGACGATTTCCACCTTGTTTATTGTCAGGCATTCTATCGCATCCAGATGCATCATCTTCCGGAAGCATTAAACTATATACGACAAACCGAACAAATCAGCCGGCAACACCAGTACCCATATTTTCATTTAATGATTAAATACCTGTATTCACGCTACTACACTGAATCCAAAGAATACACGCAGGCACTAACCACACTTGACGAATTACTTTCGCATACCAAAGCAGCCAACTCATACAGATCCCTGCAAGTACTGAAAGATCGTGCACACATACTTGCACTAATGGGAAACAGCAAGGAAGCATGTGAAGCTTATGAAATATTCAATACGTACAAAGACTCTTTGGACGCAATGAATTATATTCGCCAAATCAATGAATTGCACACCCTCTACCAAATAGATAAAAATGAACTGGACAACTTAAACAGACAGAAGACAATCCTCTACTGGAGCTGGTTCACCATCCTATCCATAGTCATACTGATTGTATTTTTCATCCTTTTGGTTAGACGAGGAAATAAAAAACTGCGCCAATCACAGCAGGAACTGGAAAAAGTGAAAAAGCAAGAAGAAAATTCCATCCGGACAAAGAGCCTTTTCCTTTCCAACATGAGCCATGAAATTCGCACGCCGCTCAATGCGTTGTCCGGCTTCTCCTCCATCCTGACGGAAGAATCCATCGACAACGAGACCCGGAAACAGTGTAGCGATATTATTCAGCAAAATTCAGAACTGTTACTCAAGCTGATTAACGACGTAATCGACTTGTCCAGTCTCGAAGTAGGCAAGATGAAATTCAAATATGAGCGATGTGATGCAGTGGCAATATGCAGAAACGTTATCGACATGGTTGAGAAAATAAAACAAACGAATGCTAACGTCCGTTTTTCGACCTCTCTCCATTCATTAGAATTGACGACAGACAATGCAAGGTTACAACAATTATTAATCAACCTTCTCATCAATGCAACCAAATTTACTCCGCAAGGTTCCATCACCATGGAACTGGAAAAACAGACAGAAGACATAGCACTGTTTTCCGTGACCGACACCGGTTGCGGTATCTCTCCGGAGAATCAGAATAAAATATTCAACCGTTTTGAGAAACTGAATGAAAATGCTCAAGGGACAGGACTCGGTCTGTCTATCTGCCAACTCATTATCGAGCAGCTGGGCGGCAAAATATGGATTGACTCCAATTATGAGGAAGGAGCCCGTTTCCTGTTCACACACCCCATTTACCATGAGCAACAAGGAAAGGAGGAAGCCGAATGAAACAAGTCCTGCTCCTGATCCTTCTATTATGCTGCACCCTCACCGGAAAAGCCAGCACCGAGATTGTTTTGGAATCCGACAGCCTGATAAAGGTGTTGGAAACATTACCGTACGATACGACACGGCTGAATGTTCTCAATCAAATCATCAGAATAGAACAAAACAACCAGCAATGTATCCAATATTCGGATGCATTAATGAAAGAAGCATTGCAACTAGGAAATGACAAATATGCCGGTCTGGCTGCTTACTACCATATTTTATACTATTACAATCGTAATAATCAAGACAGTGTAGCCAAATGGCTCACCATAATGGAGCCTCATGCCCGGAAATCAGATTTATGGAATTACTTCTTTGATGCCAAACGTTTCCAGATAGACCTGTACACATTCAACGAACAATACGAACTTGCTATCAACGAATCTCAAAAGATGCAACAGCAAGCCTCCCAAATGAATAGTAACCGGGGTAGTATGGCTGCCTATCAATGCTTGAGTAATGCATATATCGGCAGCCAGCGCTGGGATAAAGGAATAGAAGCACTGGAGGCTGCCTACCAGCTACTCACTCCGACAGAAAATCCGGTGGTCCGTATCTCGGTATTGTCACAGTTAGTATCCGTTGTCAAAGAAAAGAAGGATAATAAAAAACTACTCAAATATTTGCAGGAACTGGAAAACACTCTTCATAACCACATTAGTGCAAGCCCATCCTTAAAAGCGGGATTTGCCGATGTATACCTGTTCAATGAACTGTTCTACAGCTATTATTACCTGAATACCCATCAGCCGCAACAAGCCTATGAACATCTCGTAAAATCTAAAGAATATCTGGACGAGAATACTTATTTCATGTATAAAGTACTCTATTTCGACACATTTGCCAAATATTACCAGGCAATTGGAGCCTACCAACAGGCATCGGATTATATCGACACGACACTGACGATGTTGAAGAAAGACTTCACAAGCGACTATGCCGAACAGCTACTCGAAAAGGCCAGAATATGGAAACAGGCAGGGCAAAGCGGAAAAGCCATCCCCCTGTATGAGCAGGCACTTGCCATCAAAGACTCGACAGCCACTGTACTCTCAAACAATCAGATGGCACAGATACAAAGCAAATACAATATCGAAAAAACAGAACTGGATCAAAAAAGGGAAAACAACCGGATCCAGCTCACCTATCTGATCTTTATATTTGTTATCCTGATTCTGCTTTTTATCTTTATGGCACGACTCTTTATGGTACGGAAGGCACTCAAATACGCGGAAAACGAAATCCGGAAAACAACAGAAAACGTGCGGAAGACCAATGAAATAAAAAATCGCTTCCTGTCCAACATGAGCTATAACATCCGTACCCCACTCAACAATGTGGTCGGTTTCTCACAACTCATAGCCAGCGAACCCAATATAGACAAGGAAATAAGGCAAGAATACTCAAACATCATCCACAAAAGTTCGGAGAAGTTAATGAGACTTGTCAATGACGTTCTCGACTTATCCCGTTTGGAAGCTCAGATGATGAAGTTCCAGTTGCAAGACTATGATGCCACTACCCTATGCAAGGAAGCATGCAGCATGGCGCAGATGAGGAACGAAGAAACAGGTATCCAGATTGAATTTTCCAGCGAAACGGACGCCCAAATTCATACCGATATAATGCGACTGACACAGGCCTTGATTAGCGTACTGGTGTACCCACAAGAACACCGGCAAGCACGAATCATCCGGTTCACATTAAGCCAGAATGAAGACATGCTTTGTTTCCGGATCACTAATTCACCTTTGGCAGACCATGCATTCGTATCACAGGAAACCATCATCCGGCATGATATCAACCTGTTGTTACTAAAACATTTCGGAGGAAACTATCTCGTCAACGATAAAACTCCCGAAGGTCCGGAAATTGTTTTCATCTACCCCATCGTTTCCGAATCGAAATAAAGCACTATCTTTGCAAAGTGTAAACTTAAACACTTAATTATGTACACCAACAAACAGATTTGGAGTGTCAGTTATCCGATACTACTAAGCTTGCTGGCACAAAATGTCATCAATGTCACCGACACAGCATTCCTCGGACACGTGAGTGAAGTAGCCCTTGGAGCATCAGCTATGGGCGGGTTATTCTATATATGCGTATTCACCATCGCATTCGGATTCAGTACCGGTTCGCAGATAGTCATCGCACGACGCAATGGCGAAGGACGCTATTCGGATGTCGGTCCCGTCATGATTCAAGGAATCATGTTCCTGTTCGTCATGGCCCTGCTGCTATTCGGATTCACCAAAGCATTCGGCGGAAACATCATGCGTTTGCTGGTTTCTTCAGAATCCATCTACGAAGGAACAATGGAGTTTCTGAACTGGCGTATTTACGGATTCTTTTTCTCTTTTATCAATGTCATGTTCCGGGCATTGTACATCGGCATTACACGCACTAAAGTGCTAACCATCAATGCTATTGTCATGGCATTAACTAATGTCGTACTGGACTATGCATTAATTTTCGGAAAGTTCGGTTTGCCGGAAATGGGTATCAAAGGGGCTGCTATTGCTTCCGTATTGGCAGAAGCCTCCTCCATTCTCTTTTTCGTCATCTATACGTATGCCACGGTCGATTTAAAGAAATACGGTATGAACCGCCTGCGCACATTCGACCCAGCATTGCTGATGCGGATTCTTAGTATCTCCTGCTTCACCATGCTGCAATATTTCCTGTCGATGGCTACCTGGTTCGTTTTCTTCGTAGCCGTAGAACGGTTGGGACAACGGGAACTGGCGATTGCCAATATCGTCCGGAGTATTTATGTCGTATTGCTGATTCCGGTCAACGCACTGGCTACGACTACCAACAGTCTTGTCAGCAATGCTATTGGTGCAGGAGGCATCCAGCACGTGATGCCGCTCATTAATAAAATTGCGCGTTTCTCCTTTTTCATCATGCTGGGGTTAGTAGCGGTATCGGCACTGTTTCCGCAATTCCTGCTCTCCATTTACACTAGTGAAGCTGCGCTCATTACGGAATCCGTACCCTCGGTATATGTAATTTGTTGCGCCATGCTTATCGCATCCGTAGCCAACGTGGTGTTTAACGGTATCTCCGGAACAGGAAATACACAGGCAGCCCTGTTGCTCGAAACGATTACAATTATCATCTACGGATCATACATCATTTTCATCGGAATGTGGCTGAAAGCACCGATCGAAATTTGCTTTACGATTGAGATTGTGTATTATAGCTTGCTGTTGATAACAAGTTATATTTACCTCAAAAAAGCAAAATGGCAGAATAAAAAGATATAAATACAAGAGATTTTTGTACATTTGCAAGCTCAAATAAAGAGTAGACGGAAAAGTCCCTCTTTCGCCCAAGTAAATTGTAATTAGTAATTCGTAATTAAATAACTATGTTCGATAATTTAAGTGAAAGACTAGAACGGTCATTCAAGATTCTGAAAGGTGAAGGCAAAATCACCGAAATCAACGTGGCGGAGACGCTGAAAGACGTACGTAAAGCACTTCTCGACGCCGACGTAAACTACAAGGTGGCAAAGAATTTCACGGATACAGTGAAAGAAAAAGCTCTTGGCCAGAACGTGCTTACGGCTGTGAAGCCAAGCCAGTTGATGGTGAAAATCGTACATGATGAACTTACGCAGTTGATGGGTGGAGAGACAGCCGAGATCAATATCGACGCCCGTCCGGCAGTCATCCTGATGTCAGGTTTGCAAGGTTCGGGTAAGACCACCTTCTCCGGTAAGTTGGCACGGATGCTGAAAACCAAGAAAAACCGTAAGCCATTACTGGTTGCTTGTGACGTTTACCGTCCGGCAGCTATCGAACAGTTGCGCGTATTGGCAGAACAAATCGAAGTACCGATGTACTGCGAACTGGACAGCAAGAATCCGGTAGAAATCGCACAACACGCTATTCAGGAAGCTAAAGCCAAAGGATATGACCTCGTTATCGTCGATACAGCCGGACGTCTGGCAGTAGACGAACAGATGATGAACGAGATCGCCGCTATCAAAGAAGCAATCAACCCGAACGAAATTCTGTTCGTGGTAGACTCCATGACCGGTCAGGATGCTGTAAACACGGCTAAAGAATTCAACGAACGTCTGGACTTCAACGGTGTGGTACTGACCAAACTTGATGGTGATACCCGCGGTGGTGCGGCTCTTTCTATCCGTTCGGTAGTGAACAAACCGATCAAATTTGTTGGTACAGGTGAAAAGTTGGAAGCAATCGACCAATTCCACCCTGCCCGTATGGCCGACCGTATTCTCGGTATGGGTGACATCGTTTCATTGGTAGAACGTGCACAGGAACAATATGATGAAGAAGAGGCTAAACGTTTACAGAAGAAAATAGCCAAGAACCAATTCGACTTCAATGACTTCCTTAGCCAGATTGCACAAATCAAGAAAATGGGTAATCTGAAAGACCTTGCCTCCATGATTCCGGGAGTAGGAAAGGCAATCAAAGATATTGATATTGACGACAATGCTTTCAAAAGCATCGAAGCTATCATTTACTCCATGACTCCGGCAGAACGTTCCAACCCGGAAATACTGAACGGATCACGTCGTACACGTATCGCCAAAGGTAGCGGAACGACTATTCAGGAAGTAAACCGCCTGCTGAAACAGTTCGACCAGACTCGCAAAATGATGAAGATGGTAACTAGCAGCAAGATGGGTAAGATGATGCCTAAAATGAAAAGATAATCATTCAATAGATCCAAACTGATTATAACAAAAAAAGAGGAAGTTTCGACTTCCTCTTTTTTTGTATCCGGAAGCCTACGGTAGAAAGTAGTTTCTCCACTAACAAACTGATAATATACTGCTCATCTCCTGACAAAAATTCCAATCCTTTTGGAGAGTTCAGTTATTTATTTTACTTTTGCCCATCACCAATAAATACTCTGAAAATATGACTCTGATAGACGGAAAAGCCATTTCCGAACAAGTGAAACAAGAGATTGCAGCCGAAGTAGCCGAAATTGTGGCTCGTGGCGGAAAACGCCCGCATCTGGCGGCTATCCTTGTTGGACACGATGGTGGTAGCGAAACGTATGTAGCTGCCAAAGTAAAAGCCTGTGAAGCATGTGGATTCAAGTCCTCCCTCATCCGTTATGAAAGTGATGTGACCGAAGAAGAACTGCTTGCCAAAGTACGCGAACTGAATGAAGACGACGATGTAGACGGCTTTATCGTACAACTTCCCTTACCTAAACATATCTCCGAACAGAAAGTAATCGAAACGATTGATTACCGTAAAGATGTAGACGGCTTCCACCCGATCAACGTAGGCCGTATGTCCATCGGACTTCCGTGCTATGTATCCGCTACTCCCAACGGTATCCTCGAATTGTTGAAACGTTACGAAATAGAGACTTCCGGCAAAAAATGTGTTGTACTCGGACGTAGCAATATCGTCGGCAAACCGATGGCTGCCCTGATGATGCAGAAAGCCTATCCGGGCGATGCCACGGTAACAGTATGCCACAGCCGCAGCAAAGACCTGATAAAAGAATGTCAGGAAGCTGATATTATCATCGCTGCCCTGGGACAACCCAACTTTGTAAAAGCCGAAATGGTGAAAGAAGGTGCGGTAGTTATCGATGTAGGTACTACGCGTATGCCGGATGCAACCAAGAAATCAGGCTTCAAACTGACTGGTGACGTGAAGTTTGACGAAGTTGCCCCAAAATGTTCCTTTATCACTCCCGTACCGGGCGGTGTTGGACCGATGACGATTGTATCGTTAATGAAAAATACACTCTTAGCTGGCAAGAAAGCCATTTATCAATGAAACATAGCTTGTTTCTGATGATTTTACTTCTCTCTTTGTCCTGCACCTCCCGGTCGCAGGCAAAGAGAGATTCTATCATCGATACCCTGTCGGACAGCCTTTCCGCAACCGACAGTATTTCCCCCACTGATACCCTACGACTCCTTTTCGTAGGTGACCTCATGCAGCATCAAGGACAAATCAACGCTGCACGAACCTCAACCGGCTATGATTACTCCACCTGTTTTACGTACGTTAAAGAAGAAATAGGGAGAGCCGATCTCGCTATCGCCAATCTGGAAGTTACGTTAGGAGGCAAACCCTACAAAGGTTATCCTGCTTTCAGCGCACCGGACGAATTTCTGACCGCAATTCATGACGCAGGTTTCAATGTTTTAGTGACTGCCAACAATCATAGTCTCGACCGTGGCAAATCCGGACTGGAGCGTACCATTCAACTTATCGACTCGTTGAAAATTCCACATGCAGGCACGTATATCAACACTGAAGAACGCGATAAGAAATATCCTCTTTTATTGGAAAAGAACGGGTTCCGCATCGCCCTGCTCAACTATACGTATGGCACAAACGGTATCCCCGTTACTCCTCCCAATATCGTGAACTATATTGATACAACAGTTATCGCCAAAGATATTGAAGAGAGCAAAGCAATGAAACCGGACGCAATCATAGCTTGTATGCATTGGGGAATCGAATACCAGTCGCTCCCGGACAAAGAGCAGAAATTCCTTGCTGACTGGCTGATTCAAAAAGGAGTAAATCATGTCATCGGCTCCCATCCTCACGTAGTTCAACCCATCGAAGTTCGCACAGACAGCGTGACAAACGACAAACATCTCGTAGTCTATTCACTGGGAAATTATATTTCCAATATGTCCGCCCGCCGCACCGATGGTGGACTGATGGTAAGAATGGAATTAGTAAAAGACAGCACAGTCCGTCTCAATAATTGCGAGTATAGTTTAGTCTGGACAGCCCGCCCCATTCAGTCCGGAAAAAAAAATCATCAATTACTCCCCGTCAATTTCCCAATTGACTCAATTCCTTTACAAGCACGTAACTCTCTGAAAATCTTCACGAATGACGCGCGAACCCTTTTCAACAAGCACAATCAGGGAATAAAAGAATATACTTTTTTCGAAAAAAAATAGCAGAATCTTTTGGAGATTAGAAGATAATATCTATCTTTGCACCGCGTTAGAGAAACGCAGACATGGTGGATGTAGTTCAGTTGGTTAGAGCGTCAGATTGTGGTTCTGAATGTCGCCGGTTCGAGTCCGGTCTTCCACCCAGAAAAAACCCTTGTAAGTTAAGTACTTATGAGGGTTTTCTTTTTGTTGGTAGAATATCATTCAAGTGCTAAAGTTTTTCCTACTATAAAGTTGAAAAACATAAAAACATCTGCCACCTGCAACGAAAAGCGTGTAATACACTAGTTAATAAATAGTTAGAACGTGGCAGATACCTGTGGCAGATAGGTTGCAGATAAAGTATCTGCAACACGTTATATAATCAAAGAAAAAGCCTTGATTCCTTGATGCAAAGCTATGGGATAATTGGGATCACTCTATGGAGAATTTGTGGTGTCTACGGGGAAACGACAGTATCCTTACGTAGAAACTGTAGTGTCCTGTAGTGTACTGAATAAGTTGACACTTCTCAAATTCGAAATTCACATGGAAGAATTAAAAAAGAAGTACACTCCTTACACAGAATCTGAACGAATGTCTTATATTCGTGAGTATTTATCGACTTCCGAAACGAAGTATCAGTTTGCTAAGCGTACCGGTATTTGCCGACGTCTGCTGATTCTTTGGCTCGAAAAGTATCATATAAATGATAAAGTTATGAATACAGAACAGCCCTCTTTAAGCAAAGCCTCTGATGAGTCTCTCAATGAACTGGAAAAAGAACTCGCTGCATTGCGTGCCGAAAACCGCAAACTTCAGCGTGCCCTTCAGGAGGAAAGTCTTCGTCATGAAGCTTGTGAGGAATTGATTAATCTTGCGGAGTCCACCTATCACATCAAGGTTCGAAAAAACTCCGATGCCAAGTAATCGACACCTTGTCACAGGGGAACTCTGCCCGTCATATGCGCGGCAGTCTGCAGTTCCTCTGTGATTACTTCGGCATAACCAGACAAGGTTATTATAAGCATGTCAACAGAAAAAAGGAAATAGACATCCTCACATCAAGCATTGTGCTGTATTGTAATGAGTTACGTAAACTTATGCCTAAGGCTGGTATGCGTGAACTCTATGCATGCTGCCTCCGCAAGTTTGGTGTCAGGATGGTCATTGGGCGTGATCAATGCTATAATATTTTTCGTGCTAATGGCCTGTGTCAACGTGTCAGGCATGTGAGACCAAAGACAACAAATTCCAATCATAATTATTACATTTATCCGGACTTGCTGAATGTCACTCCTAAATTTGTAGCTGACACATTCGGTTCAATGGTTGTAGCGGACATAACCTATGTTGCCACGTGCCAGGGATGGGCTTACCTGTCTCTTCTTACCGATGCGGGCAGTCGGGCCATAGTCGGATATGCACTGTGCAAAACACTTGAAGCGGAAGGTCCCTTAAAGGCACTTAGGATGGCTATGGACTTTTACAACAGATACAATGTTGATTTGAGTAGTCTCATACACCATTCTGACCGGGGAGTGCAATACTGCTCAAAACTGTATGTGGGCATGCTCAAGAAACATCATATCAATATTAGTATGACTCAGTGTGGAGATCCGCTACATAATGCCCTGGCTGAACGGATGAATAACACGATCAAGAATGGGTGGCTGTTTGACTGCGAAGATGATAGCTTTGAACAGTTGGATAAACGTATAGCCGATGCCATATATGCATACAATTATCTTCGACCCCATCAAGGCATACAAATGAAAACACCGATGGAATATATTCGTAACGGCAGGGGAAAGGTAGTTGAAGTCCCGCTCGTCGGGACGGGTGCTCCCGCCCCTATTCTTATGGATTACGCAAGCGAATTTTGATAATTTCTCG
>NZ_JBDFVF010000012.1:0-149768 GCF_040913205.1 Bacteroides sp. MSSM.1001136sp1_RTP21357st2_D2_RTP21359_211015
CTGTTCCTCATTCTTGAGCTTGGTAGTCCCAGGCAGAGTTGAACTGCCGACCTCTACATTATCAGTGTAGCGCTCTAACCAACTGAGCTATAGGACTAGTTCAACCTTGTCTACCTTTCGTCTAGACTCGGCTTCTTTTTCTCTTGTTTATCTCTATCTATACTTCTATAGATGGTTGATCTATATGTTATAAATAAACAAGTACCAGTAGTACAAAAAACAGAACCTTTAAAGTCTTTTAGTGGCTGCCACGTTTTGTGACAGTTACGGCATCGCTCCAGAAAGGAGGTGTTCCAGCCGCACCTTCCGGTACGGCTACCTTGTTACGACTTAGCCCCAATTACCAGTTTTACCCTAGGACGCTCCTTGCGGTTACGTACTTCAGGTACCCCCGGCTTTCATGGCTTGACGGGCGGTGTGTACAAGGCCCGGGAACGTATTCACCGCGCCATGGCTGATGCGCGATTACTAGCGAATCCAGCTTCACGAAGTCGGGTTGCAGACTTCGATCCGAACTGAGAGAGGTTTTTGGGATTAGCATCCTGTCACCAGGTAGCCGCCTTCTGTACCCCCCATTGTAACACGTGTGTAGCCCCGGACGTAAGGGCCGTGCTGATTTGACGTCATCCCCACCTTCCTCACATCTTACGACGGCAGTCTCTCTAGAGTCCTCAGCATAACCTGTTAGTAACTAAAGATAAGGGTTGCGCTCGTTATGGCACTTAAGCCGACACCTCACGGCACGAGCTGACGACAACCATGCAGCACCTTCACAACAGCCTTACGGCTATACTGTTTCCAATATATTCTGTTGCAATTTAAGCCCGGGTAAGGTTCCTCGCGTATCATCGAATTAAACCACATGTTCCTCCGCTTGTGCGGGCCCCCGTCAATTCCTTTGAGTTTCACCGTTGCCGGCGTACTCCCCAGGTGGAATACTTAATGCTTTCGCTTGGCCGCTTACTGTATATCGCAAACAGCGAGTATTCATCGTTTACTGTGTGGACTACCAGGGTATCTAATCCTGTTTGATACCCACACTTTCGAGCATCAGTGTCAGTAACAGTCTAGTGAGCTGCCTTCGCAATCGGAGTTCTTCGTGATATCTAAGCATTTCACCGCTACACCACGAATTCCGCCCACCTCTACTGTACTCAAGACTGCCAGTTTCAACTGCAATTTTACGGTTGAGCCGCAAACTTTCACAACTGACTTAACAATCCACCTACGCTCCCTTTAAACCCAATAAATCCGGATAACGCTCGGATCCTCCGTATTACCGCGGCTGCTGGCACGGAGTTAGCCGATCCTTATTCATATGGTACATACAAAATTCCACACGTGGAAAACTTTATTCCCATATAAAAGAAGTTTACGACCCATAGAGCCTTCATCCTTCACGCTACTTGGCTGGTTCAGGCTCTCGCCCATTGACCAATATTCCTCACTGCTGCCTCCCGTAGGAGTTTGGACCGTGTCTCAGTTCCAATGTGGGGGACCTTCCTCTCAGAACCCCTATCCATCGTAGTCTTGGTGGGCCGTTACCCCGCCAACAAACTAATGGAACGCATCCCCATCGATAACCGAAATTCTTTAATAAAAATATCATGCGATATTCGTATGCCATCCGGTATTAATCTTTCTTTCGAAAGGCTATCCCGGAGTTATCGGCAGGTTGGATACGTGTTACTCACCCGTGCGCCGGTCGCCATCTTCAGTTTGCAAGCAAACTAAAATGCTGCCCCTCGACTTGCATGTGTTAAGCCTGTAGCTAGCGTTCATCCTGAGCCAGGATCAAACTCTTCATTGTAAAAGTATTTTTTATCATCCCTTAGGATGACTTTTTTGCTCTGTTCAGGACGCCGTAAATTTATTGACCTTATTCAAATACCTATTAGTCTTAATTGTATCGCTACTGAATAAGACAAGTATTGACGGTTCTATTTTTTTACTTGTACTACTTGTATTGTTTATCAATATTTCAAAGAACTAACGTGGCTTCCGCCGCGCCTGCTTTCTTTGCGAAAGCGGATGCAAAGATAAGGACTTTTTCAGATAACCTCCAAACTTTTTTCAAAGTTTTTTTGTTTTTATTTTCTGTGGCCTTCATCTTATAGCAGAATGTCAATCATTAGGCTCTGTCTCTCTAGCAAAGCGGGTGCAAAAGTAGACAACTTATCTATAACATCCAAATATATCTGACTATTTTTTCTAATTATTTTTAGATATCCGCCCTAACTTACTGAATCATAACGATGTTGTAGAACATATTTTTCTTCATATATGTTACATCTATATGAAAACAGGCCGGAAATGGTACATTATTATATTACATACGCGCGTGTAGAGCAAATAACAAAAAGATATTCGCAAAGAGAGGGTAAAAAGAGAAGTACTCTTAAAGAAACAAACTAAAAAATAGATTTCTACAGGACAAGAACACATAAAAAAGTGAGAATAGCTATCTGTTATCACTCTACTTTAGTTTATAATTCGCTCCTACTAATCAATAAATAAATTACTATCCTAATTTCAGCATACAGGTATCTTTCTTTATAAGATATGCCACTTCATAGGCTTTCTTCTTATGTTCAATATCCATTTGCTTAGTAGTTGGCAAGGGCTCACTGCAGTGAACAAATAAGCTATCAGATGTAAACAAATAAGCTAACGATAGTAAACAAATTCGTTCACTGCAGTGAGCCGTTAAAAGACATTAGGGCTTATCAGAAGAATCACGAGGGATAAACATCTATTATATAAGGCATTGACGTCTATTGTATAGGAGAGTATAAGATAAAAGCGAATAGACAAGACACTTATTATAAACTGTTTAAGATAGAATCAGGACAAGACAGGGTGAGGGTAAAAAGTTACCCTCACCCTACTACCGCACTTACCCTCACACGTTGTAACCACGATGAATAAAGGAATTGAGCGAAGGTGTGAGGATGTGAGGGTAAAAGTGATACAAAAATTTAGTTGAAATGAAATATTAAAAGCATCCATGTTCTATTAAAAAAGAAGGAGCTGCACAGTGCAATGCATTCTTTCTGTTAAAACCTCCGGGATACTCAAACAAAAAGAACCTCCGTCTGTTACATTAGCGATTTAAACATAGTAACCTAAACTTTAAAATTATGGCTAGAGAAAGTGTAAAAATCCTACAAGGTAAATTAGATGTAGAAAGTTTAATTTCACAATTGAACGCAGCATTGGCTGAAGAGTGGTTGGCATATTACCAATATTGGGTAGGTGCATTAGTAGTGGAAGGCGCCATGCGTGCCGACGTACAAGGTGAGTTCGAGGAACATGCCGAAGAAGAACGTAGACATGCACAGCTGCTTGCCGACCGTATCATCGAGCTGGAAGGGGTTCCGGTACTTGATCCGAAACAATGGTTCGAACTGGCAAGATGCAAATATGATGCTCCGCAAGGCTTCGATTCAGTCAGTTTGCTGAAGGATAATGTTGCTTCCGAACGCTGTGCCATTCTCCGTTATCAGGAAATTGCCGACTTTACTAACGGGAAAGATTTCACCACTTGTGATATCGCCAAACATATTCTTGCCGAAGAGGAAGAACATGAACAAGATTTACAAGATTATCTGACTGACATTGCCAGAATGAAGAAATCATTTCTCGAAAAGTAAATTCTAATTTAATAATGATTAGGTGAGAGAGGGTGCATCCGAAATACAGGATATGCCCTCTTTTATGTAATAGTACGATAAAAACCAAACTATTTTCAAACAAATCAAGAAGAAATCTTTCTTTTTTCGTATTTTTGTCCCAATATGCATGTTTAATCCAAGTAGATAACAACATCAACGAAAAGGAATGAAAGTAATTGATTTAATAAATAACAGTAAAGGTACAGCTTTTTCTTTCGAAATTCTCCCTCCTTTGAAGGGAACCGGAATCGAAAAGCTCTATCAGACAATCGACACTCTTCGAGAATTTGATCCGAAATATATCAATATCACCACGCATCGCAGCGAATATGTCTACAAAGATCTCGGCAACGGGCTCTTTCAGAGAAACCGCCTGAGAAGGCGTCCGGGAACAGTCGCTGTGGCGGCAGCCATTCAGAATAAATATAATATTACTGTGGTTCCTCATATCCTGTGCAGTGGTTTCACGCGTGAGGAGACCGAATATGTATTGCTGGATTTGCAATTTCTGAATATAACAGATTTGCTGGTACTCCGTGGAGACAAGGCTAAACATGAATCGGTATTTACTCCCGAAGGAGACGGATATCATCATGCGATTGAATTGCAGGAGCAGATTAATAATTTCAATAAGGGAATCTTCGTTGACGGTTCGGAGATGAAAGTCACCGCCAGTCCTTTCTCGTATGGTGTGGCGTGTTATCCGGAAAAGCATGAAGAATCTCCTAACATAGAGACAGATCTTTACTGGCTGAAAAAGAAGGTAGAAACTGGTGCAGAGTATGCTGTGACACAATTATTCTACGATAATAAGAAATATTTCGATTTTGTGGAGCAGGCTAAGGCAGCAGGTATCAACATTCCTATCATTCCGGGAATCAAGCCTTTCAAGAAAATCTCCCAACTAAGCATGATCCCCAAAACATTCAAGGTGGATTTACCGGAAGATCTGGTGAAAGAAGCATTGAAATGCAAGAATGATGCGGAAGCCGAACAGGTGGGTGTTGAATGGTGCGTGGCTCAATGCAAGGAGTTGATGGAACACGGAGTTCCGAGCATCCATTTCTATTCTATCGGAGCAGTAGACAGTATCAAGGAAATAGCCAAAATCATTTATTGATATGTTTTTCAGAGACGTAATCGGACAAGAAGAAATCAAGCAACGACTCATTCAGGAAGTGAACGAGGGGCGTATTCCACATGCCCAACTCATTTGCGGTCCCGAGGGAGTTGGTAAAATGCCATTGGCTATCGCATACGCACGCTACATCAGTTGCACCAATCGGGGCGAGGAAGATGCTTGCGGTGTCTGTCCGTCTTGTGTGAAATTCAATAAGCTGGTACATCCGGATGTGCATTTCGTATTCCCCATCGTGAAAAGTGCGAAAGGAAAGAAAGAAGTGTGCGATGATTATATTGCCGATTGGCGGCCATTCGTTATTAACAATCCTTATTTTAACCTCAACCATTGGTTGGGTGAAATGGACGCGGAGAACTCGCAAGCGCTGATTTATGCCAAAGAGAGCGATGAGATCCTGAAGAAGCTCAGTCTGAAATCCAGTGAAGGTGGATTTAAGATTACGATTGTATGGTTGCCGGAGAAAATGCACCCGGTATGCGCCAATAAGTTGCTGAAACTGCTTGAGGAGCCACCCGAAAAGACGATTTTTCTGTTGGTATCCGAAGCTCCGGACATGATTCTGCCTACCATTTTGAGCCGTACTCAACGTATGAATGTGCGGAAAATTGACGAAGCCAGCATCGACCGGGTATTGCAGAGTAAATATCATGTTCAGCCTGCGGATAGCATTTCGATTGCCCATCTGGCAAACGGAAATTTCGTCAAGGCACTCGAAACGATTCATCTGAATGAGGAAAATCAGTTATTCTTCGAGCTCTTCGTCAACCTGATGCGCTTGTCCTATCAACGGAAAATAAAGGAGATGAAGATGTGGAGCGAACAGGTGGCCAGCATGGGACGCGAACGCCAGAAAAACTTTCTGGAATATTGCCAGCGCATGATCCGCGAAAACTTTGTCTTCAACCTGCACCAGCGCAATTTGACGTATATGACGATTAATGAACAGAATTTTGCAACCCGCTTTGCGCCTTTTGTCAACGAACGGAATGTGATGGGTATCATGGACGAACTGAGCGAAGCGCAACTACATATAGAACAGAATGTAAATGCTAAAATGGTATTCTTCGACTTCTCGCTGAAGATGATTGTACTGTTGAAGCAATAATAAATATATAAACTTATGGAATATAAACTTCATAATGGAAGCGGTGGCCTTTGCTGCAAAGGATGCTCCCGACAAGATAAAAAGCTGAACACCTACGATTGGCTGGCGGACATTCCGGGCAATGCGGAAGAGAGTGACATGGTGGAAGTGCAATTCAAAAATACCCGGAAGGGATATTTTCGGAACAGCAACAAGATTAAACTGGAAAAAGGAGATGTAGTTGCCGTTGAAGCGGCTCCCGGCCATGACATCGGCGTGGTTACATTGACCGGCCGGCTCGTTCCCCTGCAAATGAAGAAAGCAAACTTCAAAGCAGATACGGAAATCAAGCGTGTCTATCGGAAAGCTAAGCCGGTAGATATGGAAAAGTTCAACGAAGCCAAAGCCAAAGAACACGCTACGATGATTCGTGCGCGTCAGATTGCGTTGAATCTCAATCTGGATATGAAAATCGGTGATGTGGAGTATCAGGGAGATGGCAACAAAGCTATTTTCTACTATATCGCCGATGAGCGGGTAGACTTCCGGCAACTGATTAAAGTATTGGCCGAAGCATTCCGCGTACGTATCGAAATGAAACAAATCGGTGCCCGTCAGGAAGCAGGACGCATCGGCGGGATCGGTCCTTGCGGACGCGAACTTTGCTGCGCTACATGGATGACGAGCTTCGTCTCTGTTTCTACCAGTGCAGCCCGTTTTCAGGATATCTCATTGAATCCGCAGAAACTTGCCGGACAGTGCGCTAAGCTGAAATGCTGTCTGAACTACGAGGTGGACTGTTATGTGGAAGCTCAAAAACGTCTCCCTTCAAGAGAGATAGAGTTGGAAACGAAAGATGGCACTTTCTATTTCTTCAAAGCGGATATTCTAAGCAATCAGGTTTCTTATTCTACGGATAAAAACTTCCCAGCCAATCTGGTCACTATCAGCGGCAAACGTGCGTTTGAAGTAATCTCCATGAATAAGAAAGGGATGAAACCGGACAGCTTGCTCGAAGAAGAAAAGAAACCGGAACCAAGAAAACCAGTTGATTTGCTGGAACAGGAAAGTGTTACCCGTTTCGACCGCAGCCGGAATAATAAAGAGGGCGGCAATAACGCTAACCGGAATAATAAAAAGAAGAAAAAAGGAAACAATAATAACGGAAACCGCCCGCAACAGCAAGCAGAAGGCGGCAATCGTCCGCAACAACCTCAACGGGAGAATGAAAACCGCCCGCAACAGCCAGAAAACGGCAACAGAGGGGAAAGAGACAACCGCCCGAGAAATAACAATAACAACAACCGGAACAGAGGACAAAACCAGGGACGGAACAACGAAAACAGACGTCCGGAAAGAGGATCAAATCAAGAACGTCCACAAGGACAGGAACGGTCGAATCAGGAACGTCCGCAACAACAAGACCGTCAACGGGAACAGCAAGGGCAGGAACGTCAAGAACGCCGTCCCAACCACGAGCGTCCTTCCAGACCGGAAAGAAATCAGAATCAGGAGAAACAGTCAACTAATGAAAAGCCTACTCAAGAATAGTATATTGAGTCTATTCAGCGCTTGCTTACTGACAGCCTGCAATGAACATACAGTGTATCACTCTTATCAATCCCTTCCCAACAAGGGATGGGGAAAGAGTGATACACTCTCTTTTCAGATTCCCATAACTGACAGCGTTCCCACTACTCTCCGGCTTTTTGCGGAAGTCCGCAACAGTATCGAATATCCTTATCATAACCTCCATTTATTTATCAGTCAGAATCTACAGGATTCTACGGTATGGCGCACTGATACCATTGCTTTCTGCCTGGCTGACTCTACCGGAAGATGGACGGGACACGGATGGGGAAGCATTTACCAATCGGAAACTTTTATTACATCTGTTCGCCCTTTACATCCTACAAATTATACTATTAAAATTATGAGCGGAATGAAAGATGAAAAGTTACAAGGATTGAGCGATGTAGGTATCCGTATTGAGAAGCAGTAAGATTAGAGTCTTCTGCCACGTCCTGCATCAATACGCAGGAAGATAAACAGCAATATCGTAAATCCCCATAAAGAAGAACCTCCATAGCTGAAGAAAGGCAATGGAATACCGATAACCGGAGTTAACCCCAGCACCATACCGATATTAATAAATAAGTGGAAAAGGAAAATACTGACAACCGAATATCCATAAACCCGCCCAAAGTTGGAAGTCTGCCGTTCGGACAGGAAGATTAATCGTAAGATCAAAATAAGGAAAGCCAACAGGACAGCAGCCGAGCCGACAAATCCTTGCTCCTCACCCACTGTACAGAATATAAAGTCGGTATCCTGTTCGGGCACGTACTTTAATTTTGTTTGCGTACCATTCAGGAATCCTTTTCCTGTCAACCCACCGGAACCGATGGCAATCTTGGACTGATTCACGTTGTATCCGGCACCGGTCAAATCTTCTTCCAAACCGAGCACTACTTTGATACGGACTTGCTGGTGAGGTTCGAGCACATTATCAAATACATAATTGCTGGAATACAGGAAGCCGACAGAACCGATTGTAAACAGGGCAATCAGGAAATAAGTACGCTGCCGCTCACTTAATGCCAAATAAATCAGATAGCCTATCACCACAATACAAAGCGCCCATTGCACCCAAACGAGGCTAAAATGTACCCAATATTCGGATATTAAATAAGCAATCAATAATATAGCCAAACTTCCACCAATGATATTGCGGGTAGCAGACCATTTCTTGCGATATACCCACACCATACCACCGGCAAATAATAAGATCAATAGTAATACGATAAATTCTCCCAGTGGTGTAGGAGTATCGGCGATAAAGACTTCATCAAAACGGATGCCGACCACAAAGTAGATTACCGCACATACGCCCGCAAAAAGCACTACTCCCGGCATTCCTTCACGATAAAGAACCAGAAAAAAAGCAAGATAAACCAATGCAGATCCTGTCTCCCGCTGCCCGATAATCAATAACATCGGGAGAAGAATGATGAATCCCAGAATAAAGGCACACTTTTCTTTCTTGATACTGAATGAATAAGAATTCATGTATTTAGCCAACGCCAAGGCCGTAGCGAACTTGGCAAACTCGGCGGGTTGCAGGCTCACAGGCCCCATGACAAGCCAAGAGCGTGATCCTTTGGTGTCCGGTGCTATGAAGATGGTAACAATGAGCAAGAGAATCATCCCCACATATATAATGTACGCGAACATATCATACATACGGTCTTCCAGCATCAACAGCACGAATCCGAGCCCGAAGGAACAGATAATCCACACGAACTGCTTGCCGGCACGGGTCGAGAAGTCGAGGAAGTCGCGTTCGCCATAGTCATAGCTGGCTCCGCAGACGCTAAACCATCCGCCAACAATCAGGAGCAGGTAAATAAAAATCGTTACCCAGTCCAGCGTTTTCCACAAACTATCGTTCCTCGTTACCATATAATATCACTCTGTTACTAAATTCTTCCGCCCTCAACTCGTTTTCCGGCGAGAGCTTGCCTTTCAAATACTGTTCCATCATCAGTGCGCCGAAAGGAACTCCATAAGTAGCCCCCCATCCGCCGTTCTCTACATAGACGGCAATAGCTATCTTCGGTTTGTTCATCGGCGCAAAGCCCATAAATACCGAGTGGTCGTGTCCGCGGTTCTGCGCAGTACCCGTTTTTCCACAGGCTTCCAAATCCGGAACCATCACTGACAGCATACGACAAGTTCCTCCGGTAGCTGCGCCACGCATCCCTTCTACGACTGATTCATAATGTCTTTTCTCAATAGTGGTATAGCGTGGTACGCGATAGATGCTGTCCAACTGATTATCTTGGATTTCCTTTACAATATGCGGTGTCACAAAGTATCCTCTGTTAGCAATGGTTGCTCCCAGGTTAGCAATCTGAAGGGGAGTGGATAGAATTTCCCCCTGTCCGATAGAGATACTGATTACTGTTAGTCCGTTCCAATGTCCGCGATAGGCTTTATCGTAGAACTGCGCATTCGGAATCAGCCCCCGTTTCTCTCCCGGCAAATCAACTCCCAGTTTGTAGCCAAATCCTTGCGAAACCATGTGGTCTTTCCAGACCGTAATGGCGTTTTGCGGCGAACCGTATTTACGATCGCCAAACATACGGAACAATCCCCAACAGAAATAGGAGTTGCACGATGTAGCAATAGCCGGAATCAATGGCAAGGGAGATCCGTGAGCATGGCAGCCTACTGTCAATCTTCCGTAATGGAACCCATGTGAACAAGGGAATGCCGGACTTTGTTCAGTGATGATTCCTTCTTGCAGGAACGTCAGTCCTTGCGCTGTCTTGAACGTAGATCCCGGAGGATACACTCCCATCAGGGCACGATTCAAAAGCGGTTTAGTCATATCACGTTGCAAAGCCAGATGGTTCTTACCACGCTGGCGGCCAATCATCAAATGCGGGTCATAATTGGGAGAGGATACCAGACAAAGGATTTCTCCGGTTTCCGGTTCGATAGCCACAATACTTCCAATCTTATTCTTTAATAAACGTTCGCCCAGCATCTGCAAGTCAATATCCAGACTCAATGTCAGGTTCTTGCCGGGAACGGAAGGACGGTCATATTCACCATCCATATAATGTCCCTGGATACGACCGTGCGCATCGCGAAGCAGAATCTCAATTCCTTTCTCGCCACGAAGGTACTTTTCATACGATTTCTCGACTCCTAACTTGCCGACATAATCCCCACGGATGTAGTATCCTTCTTCATCCGCTTCCATTTCTTTTGCGGAGACTTCTCCTATATCTCCCAAAGCATGGGCGGCAGCATTGTACGAATATTGACGAATGGTACGCCGTTGGATATAAAAGCCACGAAACTTAAACAGCTTTTCCTGAAAGACACCACATTCTTCCGCCGAAAGTTGCGACATAAACAACTGGTTGGTATAGCGGGAATACCCCGGATTGCGGCGACGGTCTTTCATGTCGCTCATTATTTTGAGAAACTGCGCACGGGTGATATTCAGCGATTGGCATAAATCGAGTGTGTCCAGATTCTCTATTTCCTTTGGCACGATCGTTATGTCGTATGCCGGCTGGTTGAATACCAATAGTTTACCGGTCCGGTCATAAATAGCACCACGCGAGGGGTATTGGATCTTATTCAGAAAAGCGTTACTGTCAGCATTCTTCTTGTAGTCATCGGTCGTGATCTGCAATACAAAAAGACGTATCAGATAAATCAAAACAATGGAGATAGCAATGCCTCCGATTACAAATTTGCGCTTCTCTAAGATATAATCTTTTGCCATCGTTACTTCTTAATCCCTTCTATAGCTATGATACAGGTTACAGTCAGAATAGTGCAAAGAAGCACTCGCAACAGTAACAGCCAAATGCTGGTAAATGAGAAGAACTCAATGGAGAGTAATGCCAGACTGTGCACAAAAACACTTGCAGTAGTATATTTTAAGAAAGGACTGATTCCCATCGTCTTGAAAGAGGGAATAAGGCTGTCCGGATTATCACGGGGCATGAACAGACGAAGCAAAGAGGGACGGAGAAAGGCAAGCAATACGGTAGCTGCCGCATTCATTCCCGGAGTATCGGAGAATATATCAATGGTCAGCCCGAAGAAAAAAGCCCACAACATCAGTTCATTCCGGGAAGTGCCGGAGCTGAATTTCAGAATAAAATAGATATAGAGAAAAGGAGTAGCATAGCCGGCAATATGTACACTATTAAGGATTAGCACCTGAAGAAGTACCAAGCCGATAAACCATCCGATTCTATGTATATAAGTAATAATCATTCTTTCATCACCTTATTTTCAAGTTTCTTCTGTTCTTCCTGACCTGTCCGGGCTACCACCCGAACGTCACTCAACTTACCGAAATCAGTAGCCAGCTTGATTTTCAACAGATAGGAAAGTCCGTCATTAGAGTCGGACATATCATCTACCGTCCCCACCATTATACCTTCGGGAAAGACAGTGGAGAAACCACTGGTAACGACTGTATCTCCCAAATTAAACTCTGCATGACGAGGCAAGTCTTTCAGATAAGCATAGCGCGAATCTCCATGTTCCCATTTCAGGTAGCCGAAATAATCACTGCCGATAATCTTGCAACTGATATTCGACTTGCTGTTCAGTACCGAAATCACCACCGAGTAGGAAGGAGATGTTTCATAAACAATCCCTACAATCCCATTACCGTCCACTACTCCCATTTCGGAGCGAATACCGGAAGAGGAACCTTTATCGAGCGTGATATAATTATCAACCAGATTCAAACTGTTCTTTATCACATGCGCTTTAAACAACTGATAATCCGCTTGCGGCACCTGCCGGATGCTGTTGATTGCCATAGAATCGAGCTGCTGCTCTCTCAATGCTTTTTCCAGATTAGTGATCTGTTGTTCGAGCACCATGTTGCGATCCAATAGATCTTCGTTGACTGATTTCAGATGAAAATAAGAGGAAATCCCTCCCGAAACTTCATAAACTGCCCCCACAACCGTATTGGCAGAAGTGAAGAATGCACTCTGCTGATAACGGTTGAACCGAAATAACAAAACAAAACTGGCTACCTCCAATAAGATGAAGAGGAACCAGTAATTGTATTTCAGAAGGAAGTTTAATAAATTCCTCATCCCCGGTTTATCTCATTAAGAAAGAGAAACGGTCTACGTTCTTCAATGCCACTCCTGTACCTTTGGCAACTGCATGCAAAGGATCTTCCGCAATATGGAAAGGAATGTTGATCTTATCGGTCAATCTCTTATCCAGTCCGCGAAGCAATGCACCACCTCCGGAGAGATAGATACCATTGTGCACAATATCAGCATACAGTTCAGGAGGTGTATTTTCCAACGCACTCAAGATAGCAGTTTCGATCTTTGAAATTGATTTCTCCAGACAGTGAGCTACTTCCTGGTAGCATACAGGCACTTCCATCGGAAGAGCCGTGATACGGTTCGGACCGTGAACGATATAATCTTCCGGAGCATCATCACCCAGTTCGGTTAAAGCAGCACCTACATTGATTTTGATACGTTCTGCCATACGCTCGCTGACTTTCACATTGTGCTGACGGCTCATATATTCGCGAATATCCTCTGTCAGGTCATCACCGGCTGTGCGGATGGAGTTGTTGGAAACGATACCTCCCAAAGAGATAACGGCAATTTCCGTAGATCCACCACCTATATCGACAATCATGTTTCCTTCCGGAGCTTCCACGTCGATGCCGATACCGATTGCCGCAGCCATCGGCTCGAAAATCAAATAAACATCACGACCGCCAGCATGTTCCGCAGAGTCACGGACAGCACGGAGTTCAACTTCCGTACTTCCCGAAGGAACACCAATCACCATGCGAAGAGAAGGTGAAAACAAATGGTTGCGAGTATTCACCTGCTTTATCAAACCGCGCATCATCTGCTCGCAGGCATAGAAGTCGGCAATCACTCCGTCTCTCAACGGACGGATGGTACGTATGTTTTCGTGGGTTTTTTCATGCATCAACTTCGCCTTTTCCCCCACGGCAATCATCTTTTCTGTACGGCGATCCAAAGCTACAACCGAAGGCTCATCCACCACGATTTTTCCGTTCGTGATGATGATAGTATTGGCTGTGCCCAAGTCCATTGCTATCTCTTGTGTAAAAGAAAATAATCCCATTTTTTTATTTACTATTTGACAATTTACTATTTACTATTTGATACATACTTATTACTATCTGACAATCAAATCCATATTGCCGAACGGCTGAATAGTAAATTGTAAATTGTCAAATAGTAAATCGCTTTAGTGTTTAAAATGACGGATACCGGTAGTCACCATCGCCATACCGTGCTCATTGCAATAAGCAAAGGATAAATCGTCTTTTACCGAACCTCCCGGTTGGATAACAGCCGTAATACCTTCTTTATCTGCAAATTCCACACAGTCGGGGAACGGGAAGAAGGCATCGGAAGCCATTACTGCACCATTCAGGTCGAAGCCGAATGATTTGGCTTTTTCAATTGCTTGTTTCAATGCGTCTACACGTGAAGTCTGTCCTACACCGCTTGCAAGAAGTTGTTTATCCTTTGCCAATACGATGGCGTTGGATTTGCTGTTCTTTACAATTTTGTTGGCAAACAACATATCTTCCACTTCTTCCGGAGTAGGAGTTTTGTCTGTCACGGTTTTCAGATCGGCTACCGTTTCAATATTAGTATCTTTATCCTGCACCAATACGCCATTCAGCAAAGCGCGGAATTGTTTCTTAGGCAATTTAGCTTCCTTACGAACGAGGATGATGCGGTTCTTTTTCTGTCCCAGGATTTCGAGTGCATCCACATCATAATCCGGCGCGATAACCACTTCGAAGAAAATCTTGTTGATTTCTTCCGCAGCTTCTTTGTCGATGACACCATTCGTAATCAATACACCGCCGAAAGCAGAAACCGGATCACCGGCCAATGCGTCTTTCCAAGCTTCCAAAACTGTAGCACGGGAAGCTAATCCGCAAGCGTTGTTGTGTTTCAGGATAGCGAAAGTGAGGTCATCGAATTCGTCGATCAGGTCAACGGCTGCGTTGATGTCGAGAAGATTGTTATAAGAGATTTCTTTTCCGTGAATCTGGTCGAACATTGCTTCCAGATTTCCGTAGAAATAACCTTTCTGATGTGGGTTTTCACCGTAACGAAGTTGCTTCTGGCTATTAACAGAGCAACGGAAAGCAGAACCTTCGCCGGCATCGAAATAGTTGAAAATAGCCGAATCGTAGTGAGAAGAAACGGCAAATGCTTCTTTAGCCATCCAGCGACGTTCTTCGAGTGAAGAAGTAGCGCCGTGCTCCATCAACATATCCAATAATGGTTTGTATTGAGCTTGAGAAGCTACGATGATTACATCGTTGTAGTTCTTGGCTGCAGCACGAATCAGTGAGATTCCGCCTATATCGATTTTTTCAATAATGTCTGCTTCAGATGCACCGGAAGCTACAGTAGCTTCGAACGGATACAAATCAACAATAACCAGATCTATCTCGGGAATTTCATATTTCTCAATCTGTTGCATATCCTGTTCCAGGCCGCGACGACAAAGAATACCTCCGAAAATTTTCGGATGTAATGTCTTTACTCTACCACCGAGAATAGAAGGATAAGTGGTCAAATCTTCCACTGCCTTGCAAGGATATCCCAATGATTCAATAAACTGACGAGTTCCGCCTGTTGACAGAAACTCTACTCCCTCTTCATGAAGTTTGGTAATAATTTCATCCAAACCTTCTTTATGGTATACAGATACCAATGCAGTTTTTATTCTTTTAGACTCTGACATTGAATTGCTTATTAAGTATTTGGTGTGCAAAGTTACGAAATATTGTTTATCGTACGTAATAAATAAGGTGTGAATTAATAAAAAAAAGCGTTGACTCTCCTCAACGGAAAATCAACGCCTCTTCGCATATATGTTCTCTATTCAAAAACTATTACCAGATAGATACTCGTTTTTCTTTAGGTACGAACATCGAATCCTGTTCGGTGATTTTGAATGCTTCATACCAATTCTGGATATGAGGAAGAGCACCGTCCACACGCCATTTGCCTAATGAGTGAGGATCAAGTTTGGTTAATCGGAGAATCTCTTCCGGACGGATATTTCCTGCCCACACATTAGCGTAAGCCAGGAAGAAACGTTGTTCCGGAGTAAATCCGTCAACAATTTCCAGCGGTGCGGCTTCTGTTGCATTCTTGAATGCCTGGAAAGAAACTTGCAAACCTCCGTGGTCGGCGATGTTCTCTCCAAGTGTCAGGCTACCGTTTGCGTGTACGCCCGGAGCAACTTCGATACTGTCAAAGAAGTTAACCATCACCTGTGCCCGTTCTTCGAACTTTTTAGCATCTTCTTCTGTCCACCAGTCTTTCAGGTTTCCGTCTTTGTCATATTGACGTCCCTGATCGTCAAATCCATGAGTCATTTCATGGCCGATTACCACGCCGATTGCACCGTAGTTCATAGCATCGTCCGCATTCATATCGAAGAACGGAGGTTGCAGGATAGCTGCCGGGAAGCAGATTTCATTGGTAGTCGGGTTATAATAAGCGTTCACTGTTTGAGGAGTCATCAACCATTCATCCTTGTCTACCGGTTTGCCGGCTTTGGCAATCATTTCGTTGTAATCCCATTCGTTGGCACGCTCGATATTTGCCCAGTAAGAATCATCTTTGATCTCCAGTGCGGAGTAATCTTTCCATTTATCAGGATAACCTATTTTTACATGGAAGGTTGCCAGTTTCTCCAACGCTTTTTCCTTGGTCGGTTCACTCATCCATTCCAAACCTTTGATACGTTCTCCCAAAGAAGTTTGCAGGTTCTTCACCAGTGTAACCATACGTTCTTTGGCAGCAGCCGGGAAGTACTTCTCTACATACATCTGTCCTACCACTTCGCCAAGTACACCATCTACGGTGCTCACGGAACGTTTCCAGCGAGGTTGCATTTCTTTCTTTCCAGACATTGTTCTGCTGTAGAAATCGAAGTTTTGTGCTTCAAAATCATCGCTTAGATAAGAAGCGGCAGCATCTATCAATCCCCATTGGAGATATAGCTTCTGATCGTCCAGTGATACGGTATTAATCACATCGGCTACTTCCTTCATGGCAGCAGGCTGACCTACGTTCACTTCTTCCAAATCTTTCAAACCGGAAACGGTGAAATAAGTATCCCAGTCAAAAGTCGGGAAGTTCTTTTTCAGCGTCGCCCTATCCATCTTGTTATAATTAGCATGAGGATCACGCAATTCCACTTGTGAACGAGCCGCTTTCGCCAGGCGAGTTTCGATGTTCATCACTGCTTTCACAGCTTTCTGTGCAGTAGCCTCATCATAACCTGCCAACTGGAACATTTTGGCGATATGTTCCTGATATTTATTACGGATATTTTTAGTCTGCTCGTCATTCTCCAGATAATAGTCACGCTGTCCCATTCCGATACCGCCTTGATAGGTCTGTACGATATTCATGGAACTGTTCATATCATCCGCACTTACAAACATGGTGAAGTAAGGACGGATGCCTTTCTTCTGGCTCTCTGCGATATATGCGTAGATTTCTCCTTTATCCTTGAGAGCGTCAATGGCTGCCAGTTCTGCTTTGATCGGAGCTACACCTTCCTGATTCAGCTTCACGCTATCCATTGCGATATTATAAAGATCGCCTACTTTCTGCGCAGCACTGCCCGGTGCGTTATCTTTCTTCGCTGCCAATTCGGCAATCAATGCTTTCAGTTGTTC
The DNA here is from genome assembly GCF_040913205.1 of Bacteroides sp. MSSM.1001136sp1_RTP21357st2_D2_RTP21359_211015. Taxonomy (NCBI): domain Bacteria; kingdom Pseudomonadati; phylum Bacteroidota; class Bacteroidia; order Bacteroidales; family Bacteroidaceae; genus Bacteroides; species Bacteroides sp. MSSM.1001136sp1_RTP21357st2_D2_RTP21359_211015. The sequence goes on from NZ_JBDFVF010000012.1 coordinate 17,181, forward strand.
ACGACTGTTTTCGCGCAACATGTCGAATGTACCGAAACGTGAATACTCGTCTGTCAGCGGATGATCTTTCACCCAACCTCCACAGGCATATTGATAAAAACTTGTACCCGGCATAGCCGTGGTATCCAGATTAGCAAGGTCGATACCGGACGTCAGCACGGCCTCTTTCTTACTGTTACATCCTGTTGTCATAAGGCATACGGCAAGAATTGGTAAATACTTGGTTACTTTCATATTGTATAAATAATTAAATAGTCTCTCTAATCAACAATCATCCTACCCGCAGTCCGGCACCGAGGAAGAAGGTGACCGACACCGAGGAACGCCTCGTTCCTCAACGAGAAACACCTGTTTCGACACCGAGAAACAGATACCCGCCAGGAATACCTTCTATCGAGGTATAGCGTTTCTCTCACATAGTGCTCGGAAGTATGCGTTTTGTTCTAGTTTTTCGTTTCTTCCAGTTCCATCGAAACCCGCTCCCACTCTTCAACAATGCCATCCAACTGTTGCTTCAGTTTTTGATGCCGTTCATAGAGCTGCATATCCGAAGCTCCTTCGGGAGTTGCCATCTTCGCTTCTACGATAGCAATCGCGGATTCGGTTTCCTCTATTGAAGCTTCACAGTCCGCCACCTGGCGTTCGAGTTTCTTAATCTTCTTATTAAGTTCTTTCTGGGCTTCGTAAGAGAGCTTATTCTCCGAAGGCTGAACGGTTTCAGGTTCATTACCTTTAGCTGAAGCCGTGGGAGAAGCCGACAGTCCCGCTCCTTTCTGAAGCTCGTTCAAGCTATCTATCTTTTTCTTTTGCAAGAATTCATAGATACCTCCAAGATGTTCTTTTACAAGTCCACCACCGAACTCATATACTTTAGTCGCAAGTCCATCCAAAAAATCACGGTCGTGGCTGACAAGAATCACTGTTCCGTCAAATTCGCGGATAGCTTCCTTCAAAACATCTTTCGAACGCATATCCAAATGATTGGTCGGTTCGTCCAGAATCAGTAGATTTACGGGTTCCAGCAGAAGTTTAATCATCGCCAATCGCGTACGTTCTCCACCGGAAAGGACTTTCACCTTTTTATCCGAAGCTTCGCCTCCAAACATGAAAGCTCCCAGTATATCACGTATCTTCAGACGGATATCTCCTGTCGCTACCCGGTCAATCGTATCGAATACAGTCAGATTCTCATCCAACATTTGTGCCTGGTTCTGCGCAAAATAACCGATTTGTACATTATGTCCGATCGTTAATTTACCTTCGAAATCAATTTCGTCCATGATACATTTCACCAAGGTAGACTTACCCTCTCCGTTCTTTCCGACGAAAGCCACTTTCTCTCCCCTGTTGATAGTCAAGTTGACATCATGGAAAACGACATGGCTACCATACGCTTTGCGCACATCTTCGCAAATCACAGGATAGTTTCCGCTACGACTGGCTGGAGGGAATTTTAAACGCAAGGCGGAATTATCTTCTTCGTCCACTTCGATGCGGTCTATCTTTTCCAGTTGCTTGATACGGCTTTGCACCTGTACGGCCTTCGTTGCTTTATAGCGGAAGCGTTCGATGAATTCTTCTGTATCCTGTATTTGTTTCTGCTGATTTTCGTAAGCACGGAGTTGCTGTTCACGGCGTTCTTTACGCAGGACTACAAACTCATCGTATTTCACTTTGTAGTCGTAAATCTGACCGCAAGAAATTTCGATGGTACGGGTAGTTACGTTATTCAGGAAAGCACGGTCATGGCTGACTAATACGACTGCATTGGCACGTGTAGACAAAAAGTTTTCCAACCATTGGATACTTTCAATATCAAGGTGATTGGTCGGCTCATCGAGCAAAAGCACGTCTGGGCGACGTAAAAGCAGTTTTGCCAATTCGATACGCATACGCCATCCACCGGAAAACTCCGAAGTAGGGCGTTCAAAATCTTCCCGGCTGAATCCCAATCCGAGAAGCGTCCGTTCGATTTCCGCCTGAAAGTTCGTACCGCCCATCATCAGGAAGCGGTCGTTTTCATGCGTGAAACGATCTATCAACTGATGATATTCTTCCGAATCGTAGTCTGTCCGTTCCGCCAGTTCCTGATTCATCCGTTCCAACTTCGCCTGAAGCTCAAATATATGTTCGAATGCCAATTCTGCTTCTCCCATCACCGTCCGGTTGTCAGAAAGAATCATGACCTGTGGTAAATATCCGATGGTTACATCTTTCGGAGTAGCTACCACTCCGCGTGTCGGTGACTGCAAACCTGCCAATATCTTCAGCATGGTTGATTTGCCGGCACCATTTTTTCCGACCAATGCAATGCGGTCTTTCTTATTAATTACATAGCTGACGTCCTCAAAAAGCGGCGTCGCATTAAATTCTACTGATAATCCTTCTACTGAAATCACTTCTGCTTCTGATTTATAACATTTTGGACTGCAAAGATACTGAATATTTATTAGATACTACTTAGTATGATACGTTATGAAAAACAAAAAAAGCAGTCATTCTTATGAATGACTGCTCTTTATCTTAATCAATGGCTCTTCTTTAGAACAACTTAGCAGGATATTCACCGGCATCTACCAATGCCTGAATCTTGTCTACTACGCTCTGACGGTCTTCCGGATAAGTGACGCCGAACCACTTGCTGGTAGTATCCAGTACTTCAACAGTGGCAGTTCCGTCATTAATCAATTTATCTACCATCAATGGGATGAAGAACTCGCTCTTCAGGTTTTCCATATTCTTCGGATCGCTTAGGAAAGTCTTGAAGAATTCCTGGCTGTAAGCGAAGTAATCAGGAGTGAAGCCCCAGAAGTTCATACTTACCGGAGTCGTATCGGGAGTAGCCGTCCATTCGCCATCATCACCGATATATTTCACTTCACCGTCCAGACGTTGAATCTTCGTACGTTCTACTACAGATGTCAACAATCCTTTAGCATCTGTACTACAGATACCACGAGATACCGTACCGCTTTCGCTCAATGTATTTCCTACACGGAAACCTACCATCGAATAAACGTTCTTTGAATTTTCAGGAAGAGCAGAAAGGAATTTGCCCATTACCTGGAAAGAATCACGACCATAGAAGTCATCACAGTTGATCACTGCAAACGGTTCCTTAATCACATCAGCGCCCATCATTACTGCATGGTTAGTACCCCAAGGTTTGGTACGGTCTGCCGGGCAAGTAAAGCCTTCCGGAAGATCGTCGATTGATTGAAATACCAGTTCGCAAGGAATGTGACCTTCGTATTTGGAAATAATTTTATCACGGAAATCTTGTTCAAAATCTTTGCGGATTACAAATACAAGTTTGCCAAATCCGGCATTGATAGCATCATAGATTGAGTAATCCATAATAGTTTCGCCATTAGGACCCAGTCCGTCTAATTGCTTCAAGCCTCCATAACGGCTACCCATACCGGCTGCCAATAAGAATAAAGTTGGTTTCATAAATTGTGTAATATTAAAAGGTTAGTGATGTCAACGGCATCAGATTTCGTTGCAAAATTACAAAAATAGTTGAATCCAACAGGACAAATATCAATCATTATTTACCAAAATCGTACAAAAATCATTCATTAGAAGGGATAACCGATAGCAAAATGTATTCCCAGATTCTTCATAAAGGATCCTGTGACATTGTAATATCCGCTTCGTTCTGTATCGTAAGGCAGATGCAAAGGAATACCGAAATCAAGACGGAACACAAGAATATCCATATCATAACGAATACCGACACCGGTGCCCAAAGCGATCTGTTTCGGGAACGTTTTCAGTTCGAGTTGTGAATTGGGACGGGCCTCATCCTTGCGCATCAGCCACACGTTTCCCGCATCCAGGAAAGTGGCTCCCCAAAAACTTTTAAAGATACGGAAACGGTATTCTACATTTGCCTCAAAACGGAAAGTACCCGTCTGGTCGAGGTAAGAATAGCGGCTTTCTGCCGGATGGTATCCGCCCGGGCCGATGCTACGTACTGTGAAAGCGCGGATGCTGTTGGCACCACCCACATAGAATTGTTCGCTGTAAGGGGCTATCGTTGCATTACCGTAGGCGAAGAGAGCGCCCAAAGCTACACGGGAAGCAATCTTATTATTCTTGTCCATATTCCACAAATGGCGGAATTCCGTATTCAGTTTCACAAACTGCGCGAAAGGGACGTTCAGCAAACGTTTGTCCTCTTTGTTGAAAGACTGACCGAAAGCACGGTAAATCACCGAGGTCAGGTTACCGGCAGAGGTTACAGTCGATTGCCACCAAATCGGATTTTTAATACCGCGTGCGGAAGCATTATCATAGGTATAGGTATATTCCATAGCAGGAATAAACTGGTCTTTTAAACTGATATATAATGCAGGATTGGCATCGGCAATTTCCCTGAATTCTTCCGATTGGTGTTGCAGGACGTTGAATGTCAGTTTGAAAGGGGTGATACTATGCCGGCTTGTACGTGTCGGCTGGAAATCGTAGGTAGCATTTCCGCCGAATGACAACAGTTTATAATACCTGGCACGGTTCAACTGGTCGATGTATAGACGGAATGTAGTGGTAGCCGGGAAGTCAAACTCCCTTTTCCCCCAATGCGGGAAAACCACGCGCGGGAAAGTCAGAGAGGTGGAAACTCCCATCTCCCAGCTGTTCATCAAAGAGCTTTTTTCTCCTCCGCCGGTTTGCCATTCATAAGAGCCTTTCAGCTTCACGTTCCAGCTTTCACCACCTCCGAATACATTGTTCCGGGTGACACCGAATGATGCCCCGGGACCGGTTTGGTCGTTACTTTTGGTTACGACATTCAATTCCAGTTCGGCGTCCAGTGGCTTGGCAAATGTGGCCTGCATGGTTACGTTCAACGTATCACAAACGGCTGTCGTATCTTTCGGGGCATATTGCAAATCCAGATAACTGAAGATTCCCAACTGGCTAAGTTTCTCCTGCACCTGCTCCTGTCGATACTGACTGTAAAGACGGGTGCGATTGGAAGCCCGCATCTGTGCATTCCGCACAAACTGTTGATAGTTCAACCAACGATAAAGCATATTCGGACGTACCTGCAATTTCTTATAATAATGTATATTCAGATTCTTATACATCATGCTGTCATTGGGCGCCTCACCATTCTTGCCAAACAGGTAAACAGAAGCATCTCCTACATAGTAAGGACGTTGTGCCGCAGCGGGTAATCCCGGAACGGGAATCAGACGAAGGCTGATATGTCCACCGGGAACCAATGTCGTATCTGCCTGATAAGTCATATAATCGGGACGGAAGTAAAAATATCCCCGGTTACGCAACAGCGTACTGATACGGGTACGCTCTTCATCCAGATCGACCACGTTAAACTGCTCGCCGGGACTTATATAAGACATTCGACGTCCCCGTTCCATAATGCGCAACGTTTGAGGAGTGAAACGCTGATAATAAACCGTATCTATAAAATAAGGATTCTTCATGTCTACCGTATAAAGAATACTTGCTTTCAGGCTGTCTTTCTTATCGACCAATGTTTCATAAGTCACTTTCCCATTGAAGTAACCATAATCACGGAGTAAGTTTGTAGCCACCTTGATACGAACCTCCGGATTGACAGTAGAGATAAACACCGGAGGATTGGCAGCCAGGCGGTTGAACATCCACTTTCCAAATCCCTTTTTATATTTCACAAAGTCGTTATACATCCACATTTTAAAAGGAATAGGCAGAAGGCCTCCTAACATCTTTGTACTGGGAGTTTTGTCAAGAGCCGCATCAATCTCTGTTAAAGCCGTCTCTCCTACCGGTGTTGCCGACTTATTCTCTACCACCGTTTTTCCTCCTGTATAAAGTACCTCCCCTTCAGGCAGGTGTTTTGTCACCGAACAGCCCGAAAACAAAATGATACCAATCAGACAACTTGCTAATATGTTATTATATATCCCTTTCATGCTTACTTCTTTTTCTTAAAGATGAACAGTTCACTGAGTTTGTCCAGTTTCTTGCGAAGTACCAGACCGACTCCTGTTTCCGTAATCTCGCCTTCGAGTACACTCTCGTAGTTTTTATCGTAGAACAGACGAACATAACGGGTTCCGGTTCTATCCAAACGATATTCCAGAGAGATGTTATCGATAAAGGATTCCGCATCATTCGTCGCATTCTCACCTGTAGACACCTTACCTCCGATTACAATCTGGAAACGGTTGTTAAAGAGACGTTGTGAATAACGGAAACTGTAATCCGTACGCTTACCACCCGTATCCGACAAATCGTGATCTTCGATACCGACAGAAACACTGGCATTTTTCAAATTTCCCATCAATGAGTTGATTTGGCTGCTTAATACGGAGTTCAGTGCGGAACCCATATTCAGTTTACCCAATCCACCACCTCCGCCACCAATCGGTCCGGTGCCAAGATAGGTTTTCATAACCATAATATAGAGGGCTTGTTTACCTCTCTCTTCCGCCCCCATGGCTGTCAACTCGTTTTGTATGGTTGCATCTTCGGGAGCAGATACATCAAATGCAAAAGAAAGATTATCCAACCGGTTCTTGACAACGATGGACACATCGAAATTAACCGAACGTGTTCCGCCGTTCTCTCCCTCGGAAACAGAAGCACGGATACGATCGGTTGCTTTGAAGTTCAACATCGGATCCATGGGGTTTCCTGTCCATTCCACATAGCTACCGTTATCGATAGCAAATTCTTTGGCAGCAATGACAGGTAAAGCATATTTCATCAAACCGCCGCTCAACGTATAGCGTCCGGTCAATGTCAGATCACCTTGCGGAGTATATTTCATAGAGAGGTCACCTCCCCCTTCCAGTTCGACACGATTGTCATTGCTTGCATCCAAATCGACTTTCAAACGGACGGATGGATCGATATGTACCATCATCACCATGTCCAACCCGCCTAAAGAAACAGTCGGCACTTCTTGTTGGACAACCGTAGTGGTGTCGCTAAACGAAGTAAAGGTTACCAGACTTCCCAAACGATCCTGTACCGTCAACGGCGAGTCGGTCAAGATATAGGAAACGTCTGTATTACCCAGCAGGCTCATGTTTCCACGCATGTTCAATCCATCCAACGGCCCTTTCACTGTTGCCCGGAAATCGGCAAAGACTTTTCCGTAGACCAGACTCTCACGAGTGCGTTTGGCATCCAGAAGCGTATAGTTCTGCGCCAGCAGATTCAGATTCGCCATCGGTCGGGACATATCCCTGAAATCAACATAACCGTCAATCGTGAATGGAGTTTTTCCTGTTGTATAGATAGCGAATTTATCAAATTCCAACCGATTATTCTTTATCTGTACCGGACGGTCGTCGAACCTGAAATTAGCACCATATTGGCGGGAAAGAACAGAAACGCTATCCAATATCAGTTCGCCATTTATCAAAGGCTGCTCGGTGCTACCCGCAATATTCAGATTACCATCCATATCACCGGCCAGCGTAGCCATTTTATCAGGAATAAATACGTTAGCTACACGTAGCGGGAAATGCTCCAGAGTAGCGTTTACTTCCAGACTGTCTTTTCCTGTCTGGGTTGGAACCAGCTTACCATCCGCCACCATCACTTCCACTTTGTCATGATTCAGATAGGCGTTAAGATATTGTTTCCCCTGTTCTCCCGGTAACCAAGTAGCTCCTAATGTTATATCACCAATTCGTTGATGTTCATAAGTCAGCTCGTCAATAGATGATTCAACCGAAAGCTGAAGATCTTTTTCAGTCTGTACGTAGTGTGCTTCCGCAGAGAACAAACCGGTTATTTCCGGGAAATAAGGTAGTACCTTGCTCAATTCGGCTAAACTGATTCTTCGGATTTCGACATCAATATTCTGTAAAGAAACAGTATCTCCCCGCACCGAATGTACACGGAATCCCATTCCTTCATCATCCCACATATCTACATTAGCGTATACACGCATATTCTTATGCACATAAATCCAGTTGTGATTTTCATTAAAGTGGAATTTTTGGAAGGCTATTATCGGCTCTTCCGGAATTAATGTGAAAGCTAACCCATCGCCTTTTCCATGACCTTCAAACAGAGGACGAGCATTGACACCGAGCAGTACGCCTGTTTCTCCTTTTCCATTCTTAAAGTCTACCAACAGTTCTGCATCCCGGTCACGAATCTCTCCCGTCAGTGTAGTAGAAAAAGAGAATTGCGGATTCTTCGGTCCGTTAATAACGCCGGCACGCAATTTCATGAGTGTAGTATCTTGTTTGACGGTAAAGAAAATCGTGTCTAGTTGTAAGGTGTCTACTTTCAAAGCGTGAATAGCGGCTTTTCCATTGATTCCCCAATCAGGAGCCGTTCCAAATTTCACTGAAGCATCATGGTAAGCAATCTTTTTAGTAGCCAGAAAATACGCCAAGGGGTTTTCTTGCCCTGCAGAGAAAGAGAAAACTGCCGTCGGTAACGCCTTACGCAATTCAGCGTGATTCAATGCTTTCTCATCAATCTGCTTCATCAATACATCCACAAAATGAGTAGATTGGCGAATTAAAGGATTAACACCGGAGCGTGCGCTCAAGTCGAGTTTCATATCACCGGAGATTAAATGTGCCGAAACTAAATCCCGACGGGCTTCGGCAACTAAGTTAAAAGTCAACGGACGCTTCATTGACTGCGGCATAATTCCCAGTTCATGCAAATCCAGTTGAGTAACATCAATCGTTATTTTACCGTCGGGGTAACTGTGTGCCAGATTATATTCAGCATCTGTTATCATTTTCAATAAAGCATTATCGCTTGTCAGATGTGCAGTGACCAATGCGCCTTTAAGTTCTCCCGTCAGATCAAGATCGGAAAGATGGTATTTAGCATAATGAAGTTGATCTAATGCAAGATTCAATTTGGCAAATGAATGGTAGGACATGACATCTAATCCACGACCATTAGCTGCAGCCGAGAGAGAAAGTTCATAGATAGAGTCTTTCGGGAGGAAACTATGAAGTTGCAGATTGTCTATTTTCAGATCAGCCTTATAGACTTCGGTAGCGGTATTTAAGGCCGCATTCACATCCATAGCTCCTTGTCCTTCTTTCAAACGGAGATTTGCTTTATATTCAGGACCTTTGATATCCACTTTCGCCACCAGATTCATACTGTCAGGAATAACAAGCGTGCCATTAGGGGCTTCTCCCGACAGAGCGGTCAGGAAGTTTAGGTTTTGAGTGGTCATTTTCAGACCGATGGTTCCGGTGCGTGTGAGGCTGTCGGCGAGGTTTTCCAAAAGACCACCGCCCTCCAATGCAAAAGCCCCTGGCAGGTCTACTGTAAAGCGGGAAATCTGCATTTCTTTCAGATTGCCATCCGTACCGGCACGGATGACGAGCGGGCGGAATGGATAGGCTTCTTTGAAGCTTTCAGGTAGAGCACCGGCAAATAACATGACGTCTTCTTTGCCAATATAGGCATTGAGACGGGCAGATAAGCGGCCCGTAGTCGGGATGTTGACCAGTTCCCAATAGGTATGTGCAGATAAATCGATTTCAGAATGTGGAGTGTTCAGTTTCAAACTGGGAACACAGATAACAGAATCATTGGAGTAGGCTCTACCCGTCAGGGCAGTGACGCTCAATCCGGAGCGTTCGTTCATGGTAAATTCACGAATGACTGCGTTCATATCCCTCCCTTTATACAGCAAGGAATCCAGAGCGATGCGAATATCCCGAACGGCAATATGAGAAGCGTCGAAGCCCTCTGTCGGTTGAGCAGTTCCGGTATCATAGCTGGCGGAGGTTCCCGATAATAAGAACTTCTTCAAGTCGTAGTATTGATTCTTCAAATCTGCTTGAGCATTATTGATGGCCGCTTCTCCAATATGGGCCGTCATACGCATGGAATCAGCAGGAAGTTGCATGCCGAACGATACATTTTTCAATTTCAACTGATGAAGAGCTACTTTCCAGTTGATCGGAGCAGAAGCTGTGGTATCTTTGGGCGTAGTTGTGGTATCATTCATCAGTAGCTGCATGTGAGTGTCGGATAGTTCGACCTGATTGATTACCGCTAGTTCATTAGACAGATCGACGCCATGACTTTGCAGGAAGAAACGTCCCAAAACGCCTTTAATCTTCATTCCCTCCATCAAATCGGCTGAATTAACGGCTACCCGGCTCAAAGTCACTTCATCCACTTCAACTTTTCCTTTTATCAACGGCCATGCCTGTACACGGACATTGAGGCTTTCTAAAGACAAAAGGGTGTCCGGCTGTTGAATGACCTCCACGCCACGTACCAACAGATTAAGTGGGAAACGAAGGTCTATCCGCTCCACCTGAATCTGCATGCCGGTTACTTTAGAGGCGTATGCAGTAACCTCCCGACGCAAAAGATTCTGAACGGGAGGAACATAAAGCAATACCATTAGTATTACAAAGAGTATTATAGGAGTAAGCAGTATCCAGCTTACCCAACGTATCCATTTTCGTTTCATGTAAAATGTGTCAGTGTAAATAAGGTGACACAAAGTAAACAAATTATTCCGAAAAAAGGTTGACGACAGGAGCAAAATGTTCTGCAACAAAAGAAATATAAGTATTCTGTTTTTTCTGACTTCACCAGAAGCAGCGACTTATATTGCTTCATTTATATCATAATAAAAAAGATGAAGTTACTTGTTAGTCATATTACCCAATGTATCCGATTGTCTAATAAGACAGATATTGGCTCTATTTACAGATATACAGAATTCCTTAAAAAATACTATCTTTGATAATAAAAGCAGCGTTCGCCACTAGCTTTAAATCCCCATTGATCAGAAGCTTCAACAGCGATCAAATGAACACCTTCGCAGCACTCTTTAGGTAATTGTAGTCCCCAGATTTGAGGAGAAAATTGCCTTCTGAACGGATTTCTACGATTGAAACGAGTTGGATATATTTTTAGCTGATTCCAACTTCTCACCCTTGCTACATTCACATCAAGTTCTTCTTTCTTCTCACATAATAACCATTCACCATTATCCAAACGACAACGTACTATTGTACTATCTGAAGCTCCATAAACAGTTACAAGCATTTCTCCCTGGTGTTTCTTTCTCAATTCATCGATATAAACATCTGTCGAGTCAATACCTGCAATCCAAATATTCATCTGTCGGGAAGCATCCATCCCTATGCCCTTATACCGGAAAGAATAGTCTTTCTCTGTAAAATCAAAAACAAAATAATTACGAGGAGTACCACATTGCATCAAAGCAGACGGAATACCTTCCCAATCCTTTTCTCCCACCCACCAGAAACCACAAGAAGCCCCTGTTACTAATTCATGTACACAAACATCCTGACCATGTAAAAAATTCCTCTCCACCTGATGCATGTGCCCAGTCAAAGCTAAAACATTCCCTCGTCCTTCTAATATTTCAATCAATGCGGATGAATTAGTAGTATGTACTAATGGAATATGCATACAAAGTACGATCTGAGCATTTTTAGGTACAAGTTTCAGATCATTTGAGACAAAGCGCAATTGACTATCAGAAATCTTCCCTACATAAGAACGTGTTCCTTTACCATAGACATTATTTAGAACAATAAAATGTACGTTTCCTTCGTTAAAAGCATAAGTCGCTGATCCAAAAGCTGTATTATATGAAAAGGTTTGATTAATCCTTATAGAATCAGCATCCCGATCGTGATTACCTATAACTGTCCATGATTGTATAGGCAATAGTTCCATCATCTGTTTGATAGCGGGAAATAAATTTAAATTGTTATTCACTAAATCACCTAAAAATATATTGAACGAAGACGAATCTGCTTGCAAAAGTTCTGGCCATAAAGAACGGGAAGCATAATCCAACTCCTGAGAATTACCGACTTGTACATCTCCTATTGCGTTTATTGAGAAATGCTTATTTACCTTTTTCTTATTCAATCCAAAATTGATTTGTTGCGTCTCGGTATCCCCATGACTATTCCAATAATAAAATCCTGAATTTACTATTTGATTAGACAATAGTGTCCAATTATTCGGAAGAATCGGGAAGATACTGTTTCCCTTAGAAAGTCTGATTCTGAAATGTCCCTGTTTATCTGCAAGTAGAACAGTATCTCCATTAGATATGGCTATTCCCGAAATACCTTTTTCTCCTTTGTCCTGAATCCCATTTTGATTACCATCTTCATAGACACAACCTTCTATCCAAGCAACATCTTGAGCCAAACATTTTGTGGAAACAAAACTGCCTAATAAGAAGAATATATATATAATCATGAACTTTTTCATTTTTTCATCTTATTAAGATAAAAACAAGGAAGGATATATTAAGATAAAAACCATCTATACCCTTCCTCGCATTTACATTATTTTATTAAAAGCATAACGTTTACTTATCTGTATATTTAAAAACTATAGCATGGTTATTGTCATCTGTAAATGAAATATATCCAACTCCTGTGGAGGAGAAAGCTATATTCAAATTACTAGAAGCAATATCTGCTAATTTATGAGGATCTGACCATTGCTTAGTTTCATTATCCAAATAAATAACCTTTGGATAATCTTGATCTTGTTCATCTCTGTAGGCAACAAAAGGAGTACCATCAGGAGCTATTGATATGGCCACTGAAGTTGAAGTTGAGGTTTTAAAATCCAAAGGCAATGGATTTCCTCCTACTGTGGACCATTGTTTTGTTACCGGATCATATTTCTTTAGTCTCAAGTTATACACACCTGATGTCACTGCATCATCACTTGTTAAGATATAAAGTGTACCATTTTCTTCTGCTTCAATATCCAATCCAACAATACCAGTCTGAGTAGCATTTGGTTCTACATAGTTATTTAATAGAATACTCCATGTTCCATTTTTATATTCATATACTGAATGACCATAATTTACGCCTGCTACTGCCCCACGGTTAACCACCAACAGATAGGCAGCATGCTCTGTCTTAGCAAGATTACAATTATAGATTGGAGTCCCGGAAGCCAAAAGTGGTAATTCACTACTCGCCCAACTGTTCTGATAAATAGACATAACTAACACTCGCCTTGGAAAAGAAACTTTGTTGCTATTGTTCACTTGTGAAACAATAGTCTCTCCATTATCTAATACTCTTAAATGTAATTGCTGAGATTGAGCATTTACAAATCCTTGATTACCTACATAATTCCAGGTAGTCCCATTCCATTTCATTAAAGACGCAGCACCTGCAACTGTGGTAGCACTGTTATCAGAATAAACGACATAAGGAATTCCATCCTTGTCAATATCAAAATCATAATTTGACAAACTAACTTCTCCTCCAAAGCCTTCTAAAGAACCAACTGCTGTCCAAGTTGTACCATCAACAAGTTTTATGACAGCCATTTTCTCTTCTTCTTTTAGTTTAAAACCAAGATATGGAACTTGATCCACCGGGTTTATTTTTAAAACAGATCCACTGAAAACTGATGTCGCTGTAAAGTCCGGCATTCTTACCCAAGCCATATTAGAAGACTTAGCAACTGTTATCGTATACTTTACATTCTGTTTTCCATTACTAACAATGTAATCTACAGGAGCTGTAAAATCATTGGCAGTAGCACCACTAACTTGTGTAACTCCATCTACCAAGACGATATTACCATCGTTCGTCGTAAAGCGAGCGACAAGTGCACTTTTATCTATAAATGCAGGCATAGTAACCTTAGCTGTTGTGGAAGATAGGGTAGCTATATAATCATCTGATAATATACTTGAATTATCTTCAGCATAAAACCCAAAGGTTAACAGCTTAGCTTCAACTCCTTCATCTGTCCCATCATTCTTGTCATCCGAACAAGATGAAAACGCAGCAAACAAAACAATTACTGCCATCCAAAATAAATCTTTCATTCTATTCATACCATAAATATTTGTGGACCGGAGTCCTGTTATACAATCATATTATTACTAATTTTTAGGGTAAAGCACAGCTTTTATCATGGGAGTAGTGCTCAATAAAGATTTTGCAAAAGAAGAAATATCTTTTGCTGTTATACTATTTACTGTTTGTGCATAATTATTCAGATATTTCCAATCCTCCTGTTGATTGAATATGGAATTGCGAATCCAAGAAGTCCAAAAAGAGTTTTTTTGTTTATCCAATTCAAAATCTTTCAAAAGATTACGTTTAACATCCGTTAATATACCGTCAAATGATTCCGGATATTCATAAAGTCTTTGTAATTCTTCTTGTGTAGCATTAACCAAACTATCAACATCCTCTGGCAAGCAGACAAATCCAATCATCGTTCGTGATAAGAAAGAAGGATATAAACCCGCACTCGAAGCTACGCTTACACTATAGACTTTTCCCATTTCCTCACGCAAACGGTTAAGTAAACAAGTGCGCAACATCGCTTTCATTACATTCGATTTCAATGTGAATGAGCTAAACTCCTCTAACAAACTGTCTTGCTGGAAAATCAATGAAACTGATGCTTTAGGAGAATCCCCCGTGTGACGTATCAATGAACAGGATTTATAAGGTATATTACGTTCTGTATAACACCAATCCGTATCATTCGATCCTTTAGGTAATCCACCAATATATGTAGTGATTAACGGCTTTATATCCTGTATAGTACAGTCTCCCAAAATAACAAATGTGTAATCTTTCGCTGCACCATAAAAACGATTGAATAGAGGAAGCATATCCTCTTGCTTTACATATCGTGTTATTAAAGAATCAGAAAGTATTGTATTTGTGTAATTTCGTCCGTTCAAAAGCCACATTAGTTCTTCCTGAAAAAACTCCGTCGGACTTTTTTGCTTGACACGATAATTTTCTTTTGTCTTCTCTATTGTTTGTTTACAAATTGCTGTATCCAACTGAGGGTACATCCATTTGGTATAGAGTAGTTGAAACATTGTTTCCATATCCTTTACCTGCGATACTCCAGCTAGCCCAGTACGTGTCTTATCAACAAGTAGACGCATAGAAGCAGAGTTTCCTGCCAGAAAATAGTTCAATGCATCCCTTGAAAAATTTCCGGCTCCAGAAAGTGAAATAATACTGGGAGCGAATAGACCTGTATAATAATGTAAAGAATCTAAAGAATAAAGCCCTCCTTTCCGAAAACCAGTCAACAACACCTTCCCCTTATCGAGTTCTGAAGACTTAAATATAATGCGCGTGCCATTATTTAGCCAAAGAGACACAGCTCCTATCTCTGGTATATTTTCTTCTCTGACAATATGTCCCCCCGACGGTAATTGGCATAATTCATCCGGTACAGAAAAATATTTATTATACCGTTTCGAAGATTGTTTTCTGGCTTCTTTTATAATTGACATCAAAGTCGCATCTCCATTCACTTCCTTATTAGCTTTTTCATTTGCTCGCAATAGATAATGCATCTTTTGGGGTGAATATACTTTTGCCAAATTCCTAACCAAAGCAACAGAGTCTAGTTCTGGAAAATATCGTTGAACTAATCGATACTCTTCTTGTAATGAGGTAAATCTGTTTCCTACATAAAAATCGGCATAAATATCGTTCATTAATTCAACGGAAGCAGGATTTTGCTGATTTTGAAGTTTATTCTCCAAGTTATTATAAATAACCTTTTTGGCACGTTCTATTTCCGTCTCAGTAAACCCATAACGAAAGATTTGCTGTTGCTGTGCAATAAACTCCGAAATACCTTTTTCCATTTTCCCAGGTAGTAGTTCTACCGAACATAGCAATACTCCAGTTGCATTCAGAAAACTTGAGTACTGAATACTGGCTTTCCTATAAGAAGGATTTTCAAAAGCCCAAGCATTCATTCGCATCTTAAAAAGGCGATTCAATAATGTTCGGGTCAAATAAGCCTTATAATCCTTTGCTGTCTGAACCGGTTTTGAAAGTGGCAGCAACTGAATCATATCCAATTCTATTGTTTTCAGCGATTCATTGGTAAGTATCTTTACCGCTTCCTTTTTATAAACAGGAATGTGGCATTGCTTCCAAATAGGAGAGGCAAGAGACGATAGTTTCCCGAATTTCTCCTTTATAAGCGTCTCAACCTGTTCAGGATTTATATCACCTACAACGGCCACAGCCATTAGTGAAGGATGATACCATGTTTGATAATAATCCAGAATATCCTCTCGTTTACAGTTTCTAATGACAGCCGTATCACCAATAGTCATTCGTTCGGAATAGTGCGAACTATTCAGAAGCTCCAATAGAAAAGCTGTATCACTATCGCGTTTGGCATCTCTCTTCGACAACCATTCCGAAAGTATAACTCCACGTTCTTTTTCTACCTGCATTGAATTGATAGAAAGCCCGCCTGCCCAATCAGCTAAGATAGTTAATGTTGAATCTACCATTTGAGGATTGGATGAAGGCAACTGCAATTTATACACAGTCTCATTAAACGAGGTGTGCGCGTTTAAATCTTTCCCGAATTTGGCTCCTTTCGACTCTAAGAAACGAACCATACCATCAGAGGGGAAATGATAACTACCATTAAATGCCATGTGTTCTAGGAAATGAGCCAATCCTCGTTGATTCTCCTTCTCCATGACGGAACCAGCCTTCACAAACAAACGATAAACGGCTTCCCCTTTGGGATTCGTATTCGGGTAAATATAATAGGTTAATCCATTATCCAGTTTTCTTACAATCAGATTCTTATCATACTGTAAGAACTCCGATGATTGCCCGTATACAACAGGGCTTAGCAATAAGCCTATAAAAATCAGCCATAAAAACTTTTTCATTCTACTCCTTCATTAATTCTGTTTCTCTATCACCAGTTCGCGCTGTAAACCGTCGGGACCTGGAAGCCCCATAGTCAGTCCTTGATTATTGCCAGTCAAACGAATGGTTATTGTATTGTCTTTGTTCTCATCTAAATGATTTGGCATCCATCGGATGCGTATGGGCATATCATAAATACCCGGTAGAAAAGTTAATGTACTACCCTTTGTTACCAGTTCAAAATCAACACCGGATTTCAGACCATCTCCTACTATGACTTGATAGTTCACTTCCAGATTCTCAGTCAGAGGTTTCGAACTCAGATACACACTATAAGTATTAATGTTATTCACATCCGACTTGACAATAACTTTAGATACACCTTTATCTGTCATAATATGAATAAAAGGCGTATCATAAGGCTCTTTCTCATCAGTAGTACATGCCCAAAGGCAGCTTATTAGTAATATAAAGTATAGTGATCTCATAAATGATTTATTTTTAATTGTTTACTGTCGGATTGGGTTGCATATTTGTATTCGCATTCAATTCTACTTGCGGAATAGGCAATACAAAATAATCACTAGGATAAACGATCTTTTCCACTGAAGAATTCGTATTTTCCTCACGTTTAAGATCCTGCTTCCAGCGTATAATGTCAAAGAAGTTATGTCCCTCAAAACAGAGTTCCTTTACACGTTCCTTCTCTATCAGTTGTATCAGTTTTGCGTCTGAATATTGACTAAGTGTATTGACTGCATAGTCTGTATCTACAGCACGCTCCAAAATAGATTTAAGATATCCGGAAGCAGCTGTATAATCTTTCAGATGCCAAGCTGCTTCAGCAGCATTCATATACATTTCGGAAAGACGGAAAACAAATGGATCATCCCTATTCACTTGATTATCTGGCTGTTTTAGAGAATAATATTTGGAACAATAAGCTATTCCATCTTTATTTCTAAGTAAGCCAAGACGGATATCCCCTTCATCGAACAACGTAAATAATGTATCTGCAGGAACACAGGAAGCATCATAAAAAGCCTTTAATTTTCCTGATTGATCTATTCCATTCAATCGAAAGATAGCTTCTCCCGTAGTAGAAAGATCCTGGTACATATTTAAATAGGTATCTCCTTGAGACAGTTTCCCTGTCCCAATTGCCAGTTTTGCATACTTCAGGGCGTTATTCCAATCTTCCATATACAAATAGACTCTCGAATATAATGCGTTGACCGCTTGTAAAGAAGCATAATATATTCCACTTGATTCAATGCCCCTGAAACAATCGGCAGCTCGTTCCAAATCTGCTAAAATTTGTAAATATACTTTCTTAACACTCTCCCTGGAAACATTATCATCGGGACCTGGAGTTTTTAATAGAATAGGAACTCCTAAATGTGAAGCATCTGACGTGTAATTATAAGGTTGTGCATATACCCTACATAAATCGAAATGGCACAATGCCCTCAAGAATAAAGCTTCTCCGAGAATACGTTGACACATATCCTTTGCATTCGGATAAGCTGAAATCACCTGAGGCTGATATTGAATTACATTATTCACATTTGCCAAGGCTTCATATATTTTACGCCAAATATACCCTACAGCTCCTGTCTCTTGTAAAGCATCAGAAGTAAAATTATACTGATCAAGCATATCTGCTCCTGCAGAGACATACTTCATTGACAACATATTTCCGGCAACATCCGGATATTTTGTAAACTCATTGTCATAATAAGCATACATCTTATTATATGCGCCAACCAGCCCTGCATTAAGTCCGTCAGGATCTGAAAGGAATGAAGGGATTGTTGTTTTTCCTTTTTCTTCAACTTCTAAAAAATTGGTACAACTGCTAACCAATTGCATAATGATGCATAAAGCACCGGCTAGTAGATATATTCTTTTTTTCATGTTATCTTAAACCTATTTAATTATAATCCTACATTTAGTGCTATCGAGAAATATCTTTCCATCGGATAACCACTCATACATGTTTTATAAGAATTATGATCCTTTCCCGAATAAGGGGTCCAGACCCATAAATTATCTCCAATTAAAGAAATAGAACAATCTTTTAAGCCAGTCGAATGTAGAATTGTCCGGGGAATTCGATAGGAAAATACTAGATTCTGCAAACGAACCTGAGTTTTGTTATACAAATAACGGGTAGAGTTCATCACCGACTGAGTAGAGACACCCCATATTGGTTTAGGGTTCAGCACTAAATCGCCGGATTTTTGCCAACGATTCAACTGGTCAATAGACTGATTTTCCGTCATTATATTCAACCCATCCGAATTACTTGCCCTACCGAAAGATGTAAATCCGTAGCCTCCTATTGAATAATTGAACATAAAGCGCAAACTAAAATCTTTGTACGTTAAAGTATTTGTCAAGCCACCAGCTAGGACAGGAGTTGAACTCTTATACGGGACACGGTTATCCGTACTGTAAATCCGTGTTATATTCCCTTTTGCATCATACCACAAAGGTGCTCCGTCACGAGGATCAACTCCAGCCCAGCGCACTAAGTTATATGTATGTATGTCATATCCTTCCCTCCAAACCATCTCACCCATATTTTTCTGAATGCCATTATATAGCTCTAAGAGTTTATTACTATTATGTGCTAGATTCAGATCAGTTAACCAACTGAAATCACCATCTTTCTTCGACCGGAAATTGTGACTAGTTATAGTCACTTCAATCCCTTTATTTAATATTGTTCCTACATTTCTATACACACGAGTATCACCTGTCGTTCGAGAAACATCTAAATTACTCAACAAATTAGTTGTCTTATTATGATACCCTTCAACTTCTATATCCAAACGATCGAACAAGCGTACACGAACACCTATATTTGTCATATAAGTAGTTTCCCAACTCAAACGGCTGTTTGGACACCCCGACATAACACCACCTATTTCTCCTGCATAAGAATAACTTTCCCCATAAGAATATAAGCCAAGAGCTTCCTGAGAACCTAAGCGGGAATTTCCATTTGCCCCATAACTAGCTTTTATTTTCAAAATATTCATCCATGGAATATTGTAAAAACTCTCATTCTGAACATTCCAAGAAACTCCTATAGAACCAAAATTAGCCCAGCGTACATCTGACCCAAATTGTGAATTTCCGTCTCTACGTCCATTTAATGTCACATAATATCGATGATCGTAAGAATAACTAAGCTGCCCTAACATAGAAGCTTTGCGTTTCGTCTTACTAGTATTAGTCCCTTTACGCTCTTTTGCATAAGACACATCTTGAATATGATCATTAATGAAGCCTGACCCTGTAACTCCAAGTGTCACATAGTCCTGTGAACCAGCCTCAATCCCCAATAATCCACTTATATCATGTTTATCAAAAGACTGCTTATAATTAATGCGATGTACAGTAGTCCAGTTCATCATATTTAATGAGTTTCTAGTGGAATAACCTATCGGACCATCAGCGCTCGTCATTCCGGACCAATTAGTACGAGCATAATAAATTTCTTCCTTACCTGACTGATAATCAACACCAAATTGTCCTGTGTAAGATAACCCTGAAAGAATATCATATCTCAACATTAAATTGGCATTCGTATATAAAGTCTTTTGATTATAAATATTCTCTTCCCTTTCCGCTACACTGTTCAAGAAACGGTTCTCCGACCATTTAGGGCTTCCATCCGTTTCTTTTCCGGATATAACCTTATTGTAAAGACGAAAAGTTCCATCTTCATTATATGGTTCGAATATCGGTAAGTACTCATAATAATCCCTTCCTGGATTAAACAAATCATTCACATTATAAGAAGTAGCAAGATCAACCGAGACCTTAAACTTTCGAAGAAAAGTAAAATCCAAATTAGAACGAATAGAAAAACGCTGTTGTTTATTCCCTTTCACCGTTGCTGTATTCTCTAAATAAGAAGCTGATAAATAATACGCTGTATTCCGAGCCCCTCCCATTAAAGATAAATTTGTTTGAAAAGTATTAGCGGTATCATAAAACACATCTGTCCAATCTGTATTTGTAAGGCTGTATTTGTTCATTTCATTATCAGTATAGGGAAAGTATTTTAAATCGTTCCCTGCATTTTGATAAGCTTCCTTAGCTAACATTAGATATTGATTGGCATTCAGAACTTTCGGACTAGTACTCTTATCAATCTTTGCAACTCCATATTGAGCCGTTAAATGAATACGCAAGTCACCTTCTTTTCCTTTTTTAGTTGTTATCAATATGACTCCGTTTGCACCATTCGCTCCGTAAATGGAAGTTGCCGTAGCATCCTTCAATACTGTTATTGACTCAATATCATCAGGATTGATAAAAGATAACGGACTGATAGTCGTACTCATTCCAGGAATCAAATTAGTATGTTCACCTGTATAAATAGGAGTCCCATCCACAACCCACAATGGCTCGTTCGAAGCAGATAGAGAAGCATCTCCACGAACCCTTACATTGTAACGTGCACGTGTATTATCCGGTGAATCTGTATTCGGATCAATTTTCACTCCCGGAATCAAGCCATCCAACATTTTATCCACTCGTAAAGCTGGTAATGCTTTTAACTGGTCAGCATTCACTTGAAAAGCACTACCGACTTGGTCTAGCCTCTTTTGTGCTGTACCATACGCTCCTACAACCACGACATCATCAATAGAAATCGCATCCTGAACAAGTTTTACATTAAGTACTCTTCCCTTAACGGGTACTGTTTTCGTTTTCATCCCCACAAATGAAAAAGTTAAAAAAGCCTCTGCCTTACTAGACACTTGAATTGAATAGCGTCCATCCATATCCGTTATCGTAATATTACGAGTATCCTTTTGTTGTATAGTTACACCGACTAATGGTTCACCGGTATCATCCTTTACTTCTCCTGTTACTAAGAATTTATCATCCTGCTGTAGTTCTTCTTTTTTATTAACAGTGATAATATTGCCAGACTTTTTAAAAATAAAACCTGTTCCATTAAACAAACGATTCAAAACATCAAAAACTGATTCCTTTTCTGCCGTAACGGAAATCGGTGTTATAGTCTCCAATAATTCTGTATTATAAACAAAATCCAGTTTGGTCTGTTTTTGGATCTCATTAAACAATGTACTAACAGAAACACCACTCAAATGTAACGTTACCTTATAATTCTCTTGCATATAATCTTCACCAACGAACAAGAACGATTCCTCACTATAATTTTCATGAGAAATGGCATACAGGTAATTAGGGACTAATGTTGTACATAGCAACATTATAATAATTAGAATTCTCATAATCACTTATATATTATTATTTATTCTTCCGATCAATTTTAATACGAAGTCCGGAAATCTTAAAGTCAACATTTACTGTCTCTTCGATAGCATTCAAAATGACAGCTATATCGTCATATCGATATAAACTGCCTGTGAAATGAAGTTCTTTCAATGATTTATCTAAGAAATCAACATCTACATTATACCACAATGCAAGTTCTTCCATCAGACTTCCCAGACTCTCATCATAAAAAATAAAACGATTAGAATGCCAAGCGGTATTTAATAACAAATCTTTATTTTCAACTGATAAAAGATCCGTAGAAGCATCCCATATGGCTAGCTGTCCTGGTGATAGTTTATGCAACTTTTGAGATTGAGTATAAATTCCAATGCTACCCTGCACTAAAGCAACTTCAACTTTTCCTTTCACACGAGACTTCACATTAAACGCCGTCCCAAACTGCTGTATCAAAATTCCTTGAGTTTCTACTTTAAATGGATGTAATGAATCTTTCGCTATTTCAAAAAAGGCCTCCCCTTTCAATTCTACAGTTCGTTCATTCATACCTTTAAAACTAACCGGATATTTCAACTCTGATAAAGAATTCAAATGTACCCTTGTTCCATCTGATAAAGTTAATCGAAATTCTCCTCCACGAGGAACAGACAAAGTATTCTGTTGACTTATTTCCACTTTTGATGTTTCTGGGATATGATAAACAATCATCCCATCATACTCTCTTGCAATAGGTGTATCACCTATATAAATCCAATGTTCTTGCCCTGATTTTTTCAATTGTTTAGCACTACCATCTTCTAAAGTCAATATTGCTTTTGACTCTCCAGGAGTTATTCGTGATGCCTCATAGTAAAAATAGAGTCCTCCCCCTACAGAAAATAGCAATATCAGTAGAGCACAAGCAATCTTCAACCAACGACGAGAAAAAAAGCCTATTTTTCTTTGCGTTGATATCCTTCTAGTTCCCTTATGTAAAGAGGTCCATACTTTACGGAAAGCCTCATCCGATTTAGCATCAAAACGATGATATTGACGATAATCCTCAACAGCAGTCTTATCCAAGTTGATTTTCTGAAAAAAACGCAGATGAGATTCATCCTCTTGCAACCATTTTTTTAGAATTTGGTCTTCTTCTTTAGATAAACACCCGACCAAGTATTTAACAATTAGTTTTTCAATCTCCATACTATCTAATTATCATTTGTATTACACAAACGATTATAGATATAAATCGAGGTACAAGAAAAGAATAAAAAATGAGGTATCTGGATATTTTTTTTGCAATTTCTCTTTCAGATTGTTCCGAAGAGTTTTCATTGCACGTTTCTTTTGAGTTTTAACAGTTTCTATTGACAACGATAATTTTTTAGCAATAGCATCATTATCATAACCTTCCAGATGTAACAAGAATATTTCCCGACAACGTTCCGGAAGTAAATCAATCTGTTTAAATAGTAAGCGAAAAACTTCTTCTTTCTGAAAAGAATCATCCGACAAGAAACGATTTGCAGTCAAAGCTTCTTCAATATAACGACTTTCTACATTTTGATGTCGCAAATAATCAAAAGCCGCATTTCTTATCGAAATATAAAGAAATGAACGAAAATTCGCTTGCGAAGGAAATATACGATTTTCTTCCCACAAAGATGCAAATACATCTTGTACGATATCTTCAGCTATATCTTCACGTTTCGTATATTTTTGAGCATAACATACTAATATCCCGTAATAATCACTGAACAATCTTTCAAATATATCTTTCCGATTAATAGAAAAACCAGGCTCACGTATCATTTAGCAAGTTTTAGACAGCAAATATAGAAATAAACGATAGAAAAAAACAATAAATAAACATTAAATCATATTTCAGAATTAAGAATATTCGAACACTCTACACCGTTTACCTCTTTCAGGATTTTCTGAATTTCTTGAAGAATGCTCTCAACCTTTTCATTTATTTCCGTAGAAAAGTCCTCCCCACGCCTTGCCTCCAACCAACTCAGTAGAATTACAGCATTCCCAGCTCCAATCAATGTAAAAAGAGGAAGAAGTTTGTGAGCTATTGCAGCTATTTCATCCACCTCCTTAGCATTTAATGCCTGCACCATCCGGTCAGCACTCTTTTGTGTTTCCTCTATAAATGTTTGGATAATGGAATGTGTAGCTTCAGGATCATCCTCCGAAAAAGAAGTGAGGGCATTTACATTTAGTTGCATATCTTCTGTTATATGCGCTTCATCGGCCGAAAGTTGACCTTCATTTACTGTTAGCAACAATTCCTTTACTGTAAACGGTTTATGCAAACAACCGGCAAAACCATGTTCATGTAAAGCGGCTTTATCCATTTCACTACGGGCAGTCACAGCAATAACAGGGATTGTTTTTGCTTGTGGTATATTAGAAGCCCGTAATAGTTTTACCAGATCAAACCCGTTAATGGCAGGCATTTGTATATCTGTCAGCAATACATCGAAGACGGAAGAGCGAAGTTGTTCAATCAGCTGTTCCAGCTGTTCACAACATACGGCATCAATACCATGCTGTTTCAACATGGCAGCAGTCAGATTCAGCTGAATCTTATCGTCATCAATCAAAAGCACACGAATGACTTTCATGGGAGGAATGGCAACCGACTGTTTGGGAGCGTATGGACTTTCGTCCTCCGAAGATTCATTTTCCGGAGATTCGCTTTCCGCAATGGATTTACCTACCGGATAAAGAGGTAAAGTTACAGTAAAACAGCTCCCTTTTCCTAATGTGCTTTGCACGTCAATGGTTCCTTCAAGCAAGGTTACCAATTTCTTCACAATAGAGAGTCCGAGTCCGAAACCTTCTTCCCCCTGCGCACCGGAAAGACGTGTAAATTCTTGGAAGATACGTTCACGATCTTCTGATGCCATTCCTTTTCCTGTATCGGCAATGGCGATGGTTAACTTAGAAGAATCATAACTGGCTGTCAGGCTAATTTCTCCTTTTTGAGTAAACTTTACGGCATTGGACAAAAGGTTGTTCACAATTTGCCGGAGTCGCAAAGGATCACTGATATATCTTCCATTCAGTTCCGGGACGACGTGACATTGCAAGGCTAAACCTTTGGCAGCGGTCAAAGGTTCGAAACTGACATAAATTTCGTCGAATAGCTGGGAAGGGTTAAAGGTTACGCGATTCACTTCCGCTTTATTGAGATCAAGCCGGTGGAAATCAAGCAAGTCACTGACTAACTTCAATAAATGTTCTGAAGAACTTTTCATATTGTCGAGGTAGAATCGTTGCCGTTCATCTTCTGTCAATCGGGACAGGAGTTCGGTATATCCCATAATTGAGCCTAACGGAGCTTTAAAATCATGGGTAATGGCAAGCATTAATTTTTCACGGGCGATCAGCAAATCTTCCGCCCGTTTATTCGCCACCTCCAATTGCTGGCGGTAACGGTTGCTACGGGAAATATCCCGCATAATCAATATCAGGAAAAAAGCCGATAATAGTACGGCACCAACCGCGATACCGCCGATGATACGTGCCGACCGCATCCTCACTTCCTGCTGAAGTTCGGCATCCTGACGGGCACGCAAGGTCATTTCTTCCTCATACTGTTTAATCAAGCTATCCATCCGTGCCGTCAACTGCGTATTCATCCGCTGGTACTTTGTACTGGTACGTCGGATTGTTTTCCTCCGTTGCAACCGTTTTTCTTCGGTAGCCATGCGGATTTTCTGCTGAAGAGAATCTTTAGAAGTGGTCGGTTGGAGAATGGTATCAGTGGCTACTTCCAACGATGTATTTACTAATACGGCACTGTCTTGTTTAGAAGGGGAAAACACTTCGGCGAGTCGTTTGAAGAATCCCTTCTTTTTAGGAGTAGTGATTAACGAGTCACGTTTGGTGATGACCCGATGTTGTACCCGTTGCTGGGTAATCACAGAATCCTGTTCGGATATGATTTCTTCTATTTCCGAAGCAGAGAGAAGGCTGTCGTTTGCCTCACTTAGCACCCGCAACATCTGAATCGTGTTTTGATCTTTCTCATGGAGAAGGGTCAATAAACTGTCTGTTCTTAAATTCTGTTGATCGTCGGCGGCCGACAATGCTTCCATCTCACGATGTACAAACACCAGCGAGAAAAGGAGGATCGCCAGCAACAAAGTGTAACCGGCGGTTATTTTCAACTTTGTAAAACGGAAGGAAGCCATTGGGGTTAAGTATTAAGTTTTAATTATCAAGTATTTAGCATCAGGTTTTGGGGTGAGGTTCGGGGAGTTTCGTCATGTGATGAAAACGCCACCAAAGCATCAATCCTGCGCTCGTCAAACCAAAAGGAAATGCCATCCAGACACCTACTACTCCCCATCCCATGACAAAGCCGCAGAAATAACCTACAGGAAGAGAAATAATGAAATAGGCGACAAAGGCGATAATCATCATTAGTTTTACATCTGAAATTCCACGCAAAGCATTGGCGAAAGTAATCTGCAGTCCGTCGCCAAACTGGTAAACGAGGAAAGGGAAGATTAGAGAGGTCACCATAGCAGCCACTTCCTGACTGTCGGTAAACCAGCCTCCCAAGTAATTCCGGCAAAGGAAGACAATCAAAGAAAGCACAACGCCCAATGTCATCATCAGATGAAAACCTGCATAGGCAGAACGACGTACATTAATGATATCATTCTGACCTTTGAAGTTACTGACACGAACAGCCACAGCAGCACCCATACCGTAATACATCATAAATGTAAACTGCGAAATAGCCAGCATAACCTGATGAGAAGCCAGAGCGATAGTACCCAGCCAACCGATCATGATCGCACTTAGACTAAAGGAGGCTGTCTCCATTCCCATTTGAAAAGCAACCGGCCATCCGAGACCATTCAAATGCCCAAATACAGCTCGTGACCATCCCAAACGGAAAAAGCCAATCTTATAGCGGACAAAACGCGGACTACGCATAAAGATGATGATAAATATAATCACCATCACGATACGCGAGAACAGCGTGCTGACACCTGCTCCCAACAGACCTAACTCGGGCAATCCGAGCTTTCCATAAATCAGGATATAGTTTCCTATGATATTCAAGACATTTCCACCAAGCAATATCCACATAGCGGTTTTTGTATCCGTAATTCCGTCTGTAAACTGCTTGAATCCATTGAAAAGCATGACAAACACTAGTGAAGCGAGCAAAACAAGGTAATACGGTTTAATCAGGGGAATCAATTCTTCCGGCTGTCCGAGACGTTCTATATTTAGATAAAGAACAGTCATACAGACAGTCAGCAGCAATGCAACCATCAGGTTTGCCAGCAAACTGTTGCGTAAAGCCTGTCCCGCAGGGGCATACTGGCGGGTTCCATACAAACCTCCCACAATGGGAGTCAGCCCATACGAAAAACCCGTACTGAAAATAATCGCCAGATTGAACACATTATTGACGAAGGAAGCTGCTCCCAGCTCAATCGTACTATGATGCCCGATCATTAACGTATCCGCAAATCCAAGAACGATTACTCCTATTTGACCGATCACAATCGGCAGTCCGAGAAAAATTAGTGCTTTATAATGCTCTTTATATGTACTATAAATATGTCTCATTTACTTTTCCGTTACCTAAACGTATCTCCATTTTCAGGCAAAGGGACTTTTCCCTTTCACTGATAGATTAAAAAAGGGAGAATTTAATTTTGTTGTTTCTTATAATATAGTATTACTCCGTTCTCCTTACGGAAAGCAGATTGAGCTACCGCCCGCAATTGTTCAGCCGTGACAGACCGATAACGATCGACCTCTTTTTCCATGTCCTCCGCCCGGCCAAGCAATTCGTACCAAGCCAGGTTGGTTGCCACATTCAAATAATTGATGTTGCCGAATATCTGGGTGGACTCAAATTTGTTCTTCACTTTTTCCAGTTCCTGTTCGTCAACCAATTCTTGCTGCAACAGTTCCAGTTCTTCCCGCACTGCCGCTTCCGCCTGTTCCAGGGTGACACCTGCCGAAGGTTTACCACTAATATGGAATAACCCCGCATCTACACTGCCGGAAATATAAGCATCTATACTCGAAAATAATTGTTTCTGTTGTACCAAACGCTGGTTTAACCGGCTGGAACGTCCGTTGCTCAACACATCCGACAAAATATCAAATGCATAATAATCCGGATGGCAATGGGCAGGCATGTGGTATGCCATAAATAAAGAATCGAGAGGAACATTTCTCTCTACCGTCAGCCGCCGTTCTTCCGTCTGTTCCTGTTCTTGTGGCAGGTTCCGTTGAGGAACTTCCCGACGAGGAATAGAGCCGAACCATTTTTCCGTCAAAGCAACCGCCTCTTCGAAAGAGATATTACCGGTCACAGCTAATATGGCATTATTAGGAGCATAAAAACGGAAAAAGAATGCCTTCACTTCTTCCAGCGTAGCATTGGCAATATGCGACAACTCTTTTCCGATAGTAGGCCATTGATAAGGATGCGTCTGATAAGCCAGAGGACGCAAAAGATGTCCGATATCCCCATAAGGCTGATTCAAACATCGCTGTTTGAATTCTTCCATTACTACTCCCCGCTGTACCTCCAGACTCCGTTCGCTAAAATCAAGACTCAACATCCGGTCGGATTCCAACCAAAAGCCGGTTTCTACATTCTGACGAGGTACAGTGAGGTAGTAATTGGTTATATCATTATTCGTCCAGGCATTATTCTCTCCACCCGCCAATTGAAGCGGCATATCATAATCGGGAATATTCACCGACCCTCCGAACATCAGGTGTTCGAACAAATGGGCAAAACCGGTATGTTCGGGATCTTCGTCGCGAGCTCCCACATTATATAATATATTAAGGGCAACCATCTGCGTACTTTCGTCCTGCGAATGTACCAGACGTAACCCATTATCAAGAATATGCCTGTTGATTTTCATATATTTCAGTCAAGTATTGTCACCTTTGTTATTTTTACATCTTCTTCGGGACGATCGCTACGGTCGGTTTTCACCTGCTGGATTTTATCCACAATATCCAAACCTTTCACTACTTCGCCGAACACAGTATATTCGCCATCCAGATGCGGAGTTCCTCCCACCGTTGTATAGGCTTCAATCTGTTCCGGAGTGAAATGAAATTCCGGTTGTTTAGCTGCCATTTCCTGTGCCTCTGCAAACAACTTTTCCTGCAAATCATAAAGACCATTTTCGTCATTTGCTTTTCGCATCTTATAAATTTCCTTCATGTGTTTCTGTGCCAGCGTATTGAAAATAACATTAATCTTATTCTCATTCATCTGGCTTTCCATACCCAGCAAGGTAGAGTCATTGAACACCTTACCTGTCACGATATAGAACTGACAACCGGAAGATTCTTTCTTCGGGTTCACATTATCTCCCTGACGGGCAGCGGACAGGGCACCTTTCTTATGGAAATATTTAGGATATACAAATTCAGCGGGAACAGTATAACCTACATCTCCCGTACCCAGCATTTTTCCTTTCGGTGCATTCTTTGAGTCCGGGTCACCAGCCTGAATCATAAAATCTTTGATAACACGATGAAACAGTGTGCCTTCATAAACACCGT
The DNA here is from genome assembly GCF_040913205.1 of Bacteroides sp. MSSM.1001136sp1_RTP21357st2_D2_RTP21359_211015. Lineage (NCBI taxonomy): Bacteria > Pseudomonadati > Bacteroidota > Bacteroidia > Bacteroidales > Bacteroidaceae > Bacteroides > Bacteroides sp. MSSM.1001136sp1_RTP21357st2_D2_RTP21359_211015. The sequence goes on from NZ_JBDFVF010000012.1 coordinate 46,694, forward strand.
CCTTCACCAGTTTGATAAAATTATCACGATGTTTCGGTGTCTCATTATATAGTTTCACCTCGATATCTCCTACAGTTGTCTCAATCTTTACCAACGTTTCTTTATCCATGTCTCCTCCTTTTTTTGTTCCGGTTTTGCAGGCAGTAAGTCCGCAAAACGATATGGTTAATACTATCAATAGAATCTTTTTCATAACACTTTTATTTAATTTAAGTTTGCAAATATACCACTTTCGCCTAAATCCTCTTACCTTTGTGACTTAAAAGAATCAAAACCTGACATGATGAGCTCCATATTGATCGTTGAAGATGATATCACTTTTGGAATGATGCTAAAAACCTGGCTAGGCAAAAAGGGCTTTGAAGTATCATCAGTGAGTAATATTGCCCGCGCCCGAAAACATATCGAAAGCCAAAACGTCGATCTGATTTTATCAGACCTGCGACTACCCGACCACGAAGGTATCGATCTGCTGAAATGGATGAATGAACAAGGCATGGACATTCCTTTAATCATCATGACTGGCTATGCGGATATACAATCCGCCGTACAGGCAATGAAACTGGGAGCACGTGATTATATAGCCAAACCGGTAAATCCGGAAGAATTACTGAAGAAAATTTCTGAATGTCTGCAGTCTGAAAAGAGTCCTGCTACTCATAACGTTGCTAAATCTTCTTCTAAAAAAGGTGCTTCTACTTCATCTAAAGATTCAACAGAAAATCATCGTGCTTATCTGGAAGGAGAAAGTGATGCAGCCAAACAACTCTACAATTATGTAGGTCTGGTAGCTCCGACCAATATGTCCGTACTTATCAACGGTTCCAGCGGAACAGGAAAAGAGTATGTGGCGCACCGTATTCATCAACTTAGCAAACGAAACGATAAACCGTTTATTGCCGTAGATTGTGGTTCTATCCCCAAAGAACTGGCTGCTTCCGAATTTTTCGGTCATGTGAAAGGTTCGTTTACAGGTGCTCTGACAGATAAAACGGGGGCTTTCGTTGCAGCCAACGGTGGTACTATCTTTCTGGATGAGATCGGAAACCTTAGTTATGAAGTGCAGATACAACTGCTTCGTGCCTTGCAAGAGAGAAAAATACGTCCGGTAGGTTCTACACAGGAGATATCGGTAGATATTCGTCTGGTATCTGCCACCAATGAGAATCTGGAACAAGCCATTGAAAAAGGTACTTTCCGTGAAGACCTTTATCATCGTATCAATGAATTTACCCTCCGTATGCCCGATCTGAAAGAACGGAAAGAAGATATTCTGCTCTTTGCCAATTTCTTCCTCGATCAGGCAAACAAGGAACTGGATAAACACCTGATTGGTTTCGATGCAAAAGCATCGCAAGCTTTAATGAATTATCATTGGCCGGGAAACTTGCGCCAAATGAAGAACATCGTCAAAAGAGCAACTTTATTGGCACAAAGCAGTTTCATTACTTTATTGGAATTGGGGACCGAGCTTTTAGAAACTCCTGCATCCAGCAATACGAGCATTGCATTACGCAATGAAGAGACTGAAAAAGAGCATATTTTGGAGGCGCTACGCCAAACAGGAAACAATAAGAGTAAAGCAGCGCAATTACTGAATATTGATCGAAAGACTTTATATAATAAATTGAAATTATACAATATTGATTTGTAACAAGTTACGTTCTTGCATTTTCTCAAGTATTCTCATGCCTATGAGAAAATTTTCTCAATGCGATGAGAAAAAGTTCTCATTACTATGAGTATTTATTCTCATCACGGTGAGAAATGATTCCTTTTTGTAGTGCTCGAACTTATCTTTAACCGAATCTATCGCATTACCAGATATTATTAATTTTAATGCATATTCCATAGAATAAAATGACCCCCATGAATAAAAAAACATTATTACCCCTTGCATTTGTGCCACTCGCAGTAACCAATCTGCAAGCACAAAGCAATATGCAAATAGAACGCGCGGACAAACGTCCGAATATCATTCTCTTTATGGTAGACGATATGGGATGGCAGGATACTTCACTCCCATTCTGGACACAGAAGACACACTATAACGAATTGTACGAGACTCCCAATATGGAGCGGTTAGCAAAACAGGGAATGATGTTTACTCAAGCGTATGCCAACAGTATCAGTTCTCCTACCCGGTGCAGCCTCATCACCGGAACCAACGCCGCACGTCACCGAGTAACTAACTGGACGCTGCAAAAGAATACAATGACAGACCGTAAAGATAGCATTCTGGCAGTCCCTGACTGGAATTACAATGGAGTAAGTCAAGTGTCCGGCACTAATCATACTTTCGTAGGAACCTCCTTCGTGCAACTGCTAAAGAACAGCGGTTATCATACTATACATTGTGGAAAAGCCCATTTCGGAGCGATAGATACTCCAGGGGAAGATCCGCATCATTGGGGATTCGAGGTAAATATTGCCGGACATGCGGCCGGTGGACTTGCCAGTTACCTGGGAGAAGAGAACTACGGACATACCAAAGATGGGAAAGCGGTATCACTGATGTCTGTTCCCGGATTAGAGAAATATTGGGGAACGGAAACCTTTGTAACTGAAGCATTGACGTTGGAAGCCATTAAAGCACTGGATAAAGCGAAAAAGTATAATCAGCCTTTCTATTTGTATATGTCGCAATATGCCATCCACATTCCTTTGAACAAAGATATGCGCTTCTATGAGAAGTACAAGAAAAAAGGAATGACAGACCATGAAGCTGCTTATGCCACACTGATTGAAGGAATGGATAAAAGTTTAGGTGATTTAATGAACTGGCTGAAAAAGAATGGAGAAGCCAACAACACTATTATCATTTTTATGAGTGATAACGGAGGACTTGCATCCGAATCCGGATGGCGTGACGGCAAGCTGCATACACAGAATTATCCATTGAACAGTGGTAAAGGTTCTACTTATGAAGGCGGTATCCGCGAACCGATGATTGTCAGTTGGCCGGGAGTAGTAGCTCCGGGAAGCAAATGCAACAACTACTTGTTGATAGAAGACTTCTACCCTACTATTCTTGAAATGGCAGGTGTCAAGAACTACCAGACAGTTCAACCGATAGACGGTATCAGTTTCATCCCTCTGCTGAAACAGACAGGCAACCCAGCTAAGGGTCGGAGTCTTTTCTGGAATATGCCTAACAACTGGGGAAATGACGGTCCCGGAATCAACTTTAATTGTGCCGTTCGAAACGGTGACTGGAAATTGATTTATTACTATGGAACAGGAAAAAAAGAGTTATTCAACATACCTGATGATATAGAAGAAAGCAACGACCTTAGTGCACAGCATCCGGACATCGTGAAGAAACTTTCTAAAGAGCTGGGCAACTTTCTAAGAAAAGTAGATGCACAACGACCAACTTTCAAAGCGACAGGTAAACCTTGTCCCTGGCCGGATGAAATTAAGTAAATAGATTACCTAAATAAAAGAACTGTGGCGGGGAGTGTGGAATAATTCCACACTCCCCGCCACAGTTTCCACACACTCCACACATACTTCCCCACTATCCTAATTGGCATCATCTTTATCATTTCCCTATTTATCAATCACTTATCATACATTATCTAATTTTGGCACGCGCTTTGATCTTTAATTAGACGTTAGCGAAAAGTAATAACCGATTCCTTAACACAAAGGTAGAGAATTGAAAACATATGTCTAATAATCATTAAAGCAAACGATTATGAAAAAATTAGTATTAGTAGTAGCAATGTTTATGTTTGTTTGTGGTGGTTCATTCCTTGTAAAGGCTCAGAGTTCTGCAGAAGCTGTGACAGCCCCGACAGAAATCAATGCAACAGTTGTCAATGATACAGTAGTAAAAGATACTGTAACTAAAGAAGACGCGCCTGCAAAGGCATCACTGGTTGCACTCGCCGCCAATGTCAATGATACAGTTGTCACAGACACTACATCAAAAGACAAACCGGCTGAGCCTGTCAAGGAATAACCTTGCCAACAACATGCAGGACATAGTCTGCCGAAGAATAGTAAGCACACTACAAAAAAAGCCATCCCTACTTTCGTCTATTCCGGGGATGGCTTTTTTATTATCCTATCTTCTTACAATTATTCCGTAGGAGTACTTGTTTCCAATATCGGATCTGTTTTCCAACTTGAAACAATATTTGCCGCCTCTGCTTCGAAGCTCTTTCCTGCCAAGGACACAAATGTCTTGGTATTACCATTTCCATTATTGAATAACCAATTAGCTACCATTCCATCCTTATCCTCACTCAACAACTTGCCGCTCTGCTCGGAGATCTGTTGATCCGACAAGACTTTTGTCCAAATACGGGCATAACTGATAGCTCCGTTCAACCGGCGTTTACCATCAGACTGGCCGATGTAGAAATCAGAAGTAAGATTGATCTCTTTCAAATCATCCGGCGTACCGTTTGATAATTGAAGCGTTTCTCTGACACCATTTACATACAATGCAATCCGTTCGCTTCCGCTCTTACTATTATCCAATACCACAGCCACATCATACCACTTATTGGTTTCTATCTTAGTAGAGCCCTCATAGCGAATACTACCTTTATCATCTGCAGCAAGCTGAAGGAAACGTTCTTCATCATTGCTTCCTCCCTTATGCACGTCGACACGCAGCAGGAATTTCTTCTCTATACCCATCACCGTATTAATCCGGGCATTTCCATTGTCATTGCCATTCAACGACTCAATATTGAAACGAGCCTCAAATGTGATCGTACTCAAATTCTTTAGCGATTCATCTGCCGTACCATTATATTCAAACGGTACTTTAAAGTAATTACCGCTACCCAGGTTCGCTACTTTATCTGCCTGTACCACCGTAACGGTCAGACTTAATTCCTGTTCCGCTTCGTCTCTGACAAACACGGTAGTGATACCCGCTTTTTTACCTATTAAATTGAAACGAGTGTCATCCACCTGCTGAATAGCTACAATCTCTTCATTCTCTGCTGTCAGACTATAACCTCCGTTTCCTTTTTCTACCGTAATCATGATCTTATTGTTGACTCCCACTCTCGGTGTCAGATTGGAGACATCGATAGAAATCGGATTTACCGTCACCTGAACCACCGCCTGTTTTCCTTTATGGTCTGTAAAAGTCACTGTTGTATGTCCGTTCTTCAAACCTGTCAAAGTATAGAAAGGACGGAACTGATCTGTATTAACCATGCTGACAACCGTTTCATCCTCCACCTCATAAGACAATTCATCATTGCTGGAAAAGTTTCCCATGCTGACAATCAGTTGCTTTTCACCGGCAACTTCCAAGATCACCTCCGGTTCATTCACTTCCAATTCAAATACACCTACATTCACAGAAATATTGGCAACTACTCCTTCTCCATCCATTACTTCGACGGTAGTGGCCCCATTCTGTGAGCCACTTTTTACAGTTATCAATTCGCCGGAAACGGTAGCCGTTGCAATGGCAGTGTTGAAACTTCTCACGGTATAGTTTCCGTTTCCAACCACTACATTCACTTTGGCTTCCTCATTCTGCCCGATACGTATTACCGGTTTGTTCACAATCAACTCTATCAAGTCTTTAGCCACATCGTCATCATCATCGTCATCACAACCTGTAACGGCAAACGATAATACCGACAAAAGCAACAGACACATATATGTATAGATTCGTTTCATCTGATTTTCTTTTTAAAGTTATACATTCCTACCGGTTTACCATCCGGGATTTTGTTCAATGGTCGGTGTCTTCTGCAACTCACTCTGGCGAATCGGGAACAGATAATGCTGAATAGAGAACGTACGTTCTTCCACGCAGAAACGCTCCATTCTATATTTCACACCGTCAACCGTAATGGCCCCATTCTCATCCTGCACCGGACGCATTCCGTTAATCATTCGCTGGCAACGGGGCAATGCACCGTTATTGGCAGCCCAGTATTTCTGTGTACGTTTTGAATTGTCACTCCCGCTCGATTTCCAAAGGCTTTCCTTTGCTAGCTCTTCCTTACTGGTGGGTTCCAGATACAAGCGGCAAGTCCACGGACGTTTTCCTTCATAAAAAAGTTCCACGCGACGTTCGCGCTGAATGTATTCACGCATCAACTGTTGATTAGTCTTTACTTCCGGCGGCATCGGTTTCATAAAAGAACGTTCACGAACCGTATTCACCAATTTATAAGCTTCATCGATATCCTCGCCCAATTCATTACAAGCCTCTGCATAAATATAAATAAACTCCGGAAGACGCCAGATGGCGGGCGCATTGATACTGAAGTTACCGGATTTGTTCCATGACTCCTGTTGGAATTTACGTAAATAATAACCGGTAGTAGTTGCATTGGTAGCACCAATCTTATCGGAACCACTCGCCGTATTGATCGTTTTCGACTCGTTCTTATTATTACGGTAAGGAGCTCCGTGATAAATTACATCACGATAGAAACGCGGGTCCCGAGTACCTTTCACATACGGATTAGTATCATCATAGCCACCTTTGCGGGCTTCTGCCGAATATACCGGATAGCCATAATCACCTACGATATATTCGTATTCATCCACTTGTTCCTGCACCGGTTGCTGGCGCGAACTTCCCTCACGGCTGGGCGGATAAATATCACCCTGCCATGCCTGATCCTTGCTCTTCGTCATAAAGAACACATACTCATTGGCAAAGGCATCCATATCATAAAACATATCCCACAAACGAGCATATACACGGCTGTCATTCAGATTACCGTCAGCCGGATCCTTGAAATCATTTGCATCATGTTTCGTATAGAGAGAATAACGCTTGGTTCCGCCGACTTCGAAATCCAGAACGGCTTTAGCCGCTTCTTTGGCTTTTCTCCAACGAGTAGCATCATAAGCATACTCATTTTCAAACACACGACGCAAGTTGTATCCATATTGAGAAGCACCGTTCCACAACGGAGTAGCCGCTACCCAGCGAACAAAAGAAATCAATCCCAGACAGGCTCCCTTATCCACACGACCAAAATTCTCGGAAGTTTTCACATATTTATTAGGAACCATGCCATAAGCAGTTTGCGCATCTGTCACAATCTTTTCAACCATCGAATGAACAGATTCTTTCTTGAAGTCCATATTATCTCCGGCATTAATCACACGGTCAATATAAGGAGCTTCGCCATACATACGCAATAACAGCATGTGGAAATAACCACGCATGAAATACATCTCACCGATACGGTTGCGAAGATCACCATCCTGCTGTGGGTTGTCGGGCGTGTTATACTTCTGTACATTTTCTATAATCAGGTTCGCTTTACGGATTCCTTCATAAAGAGCTTCCCAATATTGCCCTACACTACCGGGCAAAGAATTCGGGTTCCAGGCACCGTTATTGAAGTTATTCGTAATGTTTCCCTCTACGTTGGTTCCTTCACATTCGTCCGTAATGGCACTGTTGCTGAAGTGCTCGAAGAACACCAGCGGACGGTCTGCTTTCTTTGCAGCCGCGTATACGTCGGAAACCAGTCCGTTCACTTTTTCGTAACGGGCAAAAACGTCCGCTTCCGTAATATTATCATCATCGTCCCGATCCAGGTAATCGCTACATGAAGTAAAGACCAACGGCAGGACCAATAAAGCAATTGCTGAAAATCTATATAACTTTTTCATATTTCTATCTTATTTAGAATGTTATATCAATACCAAAATTGAATACCTTTTGAATAGGATACCAGGAAGCTCCGTCTCCGGATTTCGTTTCCGGATCTATATCCACATCACCCAGTTTATCAAAAGTCAACAGATTCAGACCTTGCACATAGATACGTGCCTGTTGCACATGGAATTTACGTAATAATTTGGGTGATACATTGTAACCAATTTCCACATTCTTAAGACGCAGGTAGGAAGCATCATACAAAAACAAACTACTGTTTCCATTCTTGTTGTTATCATGTGTTCCATAATGCAATGCCGGATATTTGGCAGTAGCAGCCGTTTCCGGTGTCCAACGGTCCAGATGCATTTTCTTCACACGTCCGATCTTATCTTGTTCAAATTGCGGGAAGTCAAATACAGCAGCCCCATTCAACAGAATAGATGATTTTGTCGCACCTTGCAATAATACACTAAAATCAAAGTTCTTATACTGGAAACCGAAAGGAATACCGAACATCAGTTCCGGACTACGCGGATTTCCCATTGCTGTACGGTCTTCATCATCAATCACTCCGTTACGATCCAAATCCTTATAAACAACATCTCCCGGAATTAATTGTCCCCACGGCTGATAACCGATCTTGTTCAAACGGTCAGCCTCTTCCTGATCGGCTACAAAATGATCGAACACATAGACGAAGTTTTCGTATAAGCGTTTACCGGTTTCTTTACGCCAGGAGTTCTTGCGGGCAACTTCCGCTTTATATTCCAAACGGTTGCGGGAGAAAGTCAGGTTCGGACGAATATAGTAACGGAAATCCTTTCCAATCTTATCATTCCAGCTCAATTCGATATCCACACCGCGGTTGCTTACTTCACCCAGATTCTGTAAAGCTGCATCTTTACCTACAATATCCGGATATCCCATGATACCGTCACTATTCATATCTGTAATAATGTCAAAACGATATTCATAAAATGCATCTATCGTCAATGCCAAACGTTGGTTCAGGGTAGTAAAGTCGATACCGACATTCAGTTTACGGGCTTTCTCCCAAGTCAGATTCGCATTAGCCAGATTACCTTCGGAAGTACCGCCTACATTCGTACCAAAGTTATTACCGAAATCATAACCGCTGCCACCACCGTAGAAAGCCAGATATGGGAAACGGCTGCTAACGTTGTCACTACCTACCAAACCATAGGAGGCTCTTACTTTCAGGAAGTCAATCCAGGAAGCCTTTTTCATAAATTCCTCTTCAGAGACTACCCAACCGATTGAACCAGCTGGGAAGAACCCGTAACGTTTGCCCGGAGCGAAGTTTTCGGAACCATTGTAACCGAAGTTAAATTCCATCAGATACTTCTGATTATAATAATAAGCAAAGCGTCCGGTGATACCCTGGCTATGATAAGCCAGTTCATTGTTAACAGTACGGTTACCACGGTTTGCCAATAACATGGCGGTCACTTCGTGGCGGTTGCTAAACAAACGGTTGTAATCCAAACGTGCCTGTATATAAGTACGTCCGTCAGAAGCGTTATGACTGAATCCGTTGCCAATAGTCTGGTCAATATCATATTTGTTACCCGTTTTGTAAGCACCCGTATAGTGTCCGCCTGCCATATAAGCATCCGAACCTTCGATCGGCATAAACGTCGCATATTTCGGATATTCACGATAACCGTCTTTGTAAGTATCCAGTTTACGATTAATCCAGCGTCCTTCAGAAGCATCATAAGAGAACATCACTTCCGCTTTTAATCCTTTCGTCAGAAATTCCATATCCAGATTCATGGCAAAACTACCATTCAGATACGTGTTCTTTTCATTCAGATAACCGGTACGGCTCAATTCACCCAGAAGATTGTAACGGTAGATATTGTCACCATAAAGCATTCCACGAGAGTTTTGCTGAATGTATTCCTCATTCTGCGGATGCGCGTTTTCTTCCACCAGGATGGGCAAATATGGAGGCTGGGTAGCACAGATGGTCATCAGGCGACCGGCTGTTGTACCCGGTGCATTACGGTCGGTAATACGAGCACCCAAATCCAGACGGGTGCTCAAATAACGATTAATGTTAATATCGATGTTCGAACGGAAATTGTAACGGGTGAATTTAGTCTGTGAATCATATTCACCGGCATTCGCATATTTGTAGTTACCTCCTTGTGAAAAGTAATTGGCCAGTACATAATAACGTACCTTGTCCGTACCTCCACGAATGGAGAGGCTGACATCTTCCTGCAAACCGGGTTTGAAGGCAAAATCATAATAATCCCAGTCATATCCCAAACCATCGGAATTGTCTCCTTTCGCACGGCGGAAATTGTCAATCGCCTGTTGAGAGAAAAGGTTCAAACTGCTGATGTCTGCGCCCGTCATCTTGGCATCGTTCAATCTGGCTTCATTATATAAAGTTGCATAATCGGCAGAGCCTAAATATTCGGGGAAACCGATCGGCTGGTTAATACCGATAGAGGCTTTCAGGTTCACGGTTGCCTTTTCCGCTGCCTTACCACGTTTGGTAGTAATAACGATTACACCATTTGCACCACGGATACCATAAGCGGCAGTGGCCGAAGCATCTTTCAGGATAGTGAATGTTTCAATTTCATCCGGTGCGAGGTAACTCATGTCACGTTCGATTCCATCGACAATGACAATGGCACTCTGGTTACCGTAAGTTGCCTTACCACGGATAAACAATTCACTTTGATCCACACCCGGTTCACCACCCGCATACTGGTTTACAATCAACCCCGGCAGACGTCCGGCAAGCGCATTGTTGATATTGGCAGTAGGACTTTGCGTCAGATCTTTTGTCGTGATGGTAGCAACAGAACCGATCATCGTTTCTTTACGTTGTTTGGTATAACCTACCACAACCACTTCCTGCAAGGCTTTCGTATCTTCCTGTAGTAAGACAGTCAGTTCCTTCTTTGCACCGGGAACAATTTCCTGTGGCTGGTAACCCAGGTAAGAAAACACCAACGGAGCTTCCGCATAAGGCAGCTTCAATGTAAACTTACCATCCATATCGGTAATCGTACCTGCATTGGCCACCCCTTTCACGACAACAGACACACCGATCAACGGGTCATTTGTCGTCTTGTCCAATACCGTACCCGACACTGTTATTTTATTACTTTGTGTGGCCTGCACCTTTGCCGTTCTTCCCGTTTGCGCCACACCCTGCAAAGGTATACCTGCAAGAAGAGTGCAAGAAACAGCCACCAGACAAATATTTCTTTTTATATGTATCATCTTTCTTTTCGATTTTCTATGTGTAATAAATCAATCTTATTCCTCTGCTTTCTTACCGAAATCCGGTCCGACCCAGTTGGCCTTTTCCGTTGCTTTACCTTGCACCCAGTCTTCATAACGAGCACGGATTTCAATCATTGTTGCTCCCGGGACTTCCGCATTCAAGGAGATTGTCAGGCGATCTTCCCTGTTGTCACGATTACCGAAGGTCGGTGCTTTTGCCCAATCGTACTCCCACACATAATAGCCTTCGGGATGAGCCAACGTCCAAAGCACATCAGAACAGCTGCGCAATGCAGCGATAAACTTATTCTTGGTCTTTTCCGGATAAAGGCTGTTAGTCGGCTGTTTCACCATATCCAGGAAGTAACGGACAAATATTCCACGGAATAAAAGATTATCTCCCGAATTTCCTTCACCACTGAATACCGGATAGTTGGAATCCATCTTCTTATTCACCTGGTAAGAGCCGAAAGCAACCGCATTACGAAGATATTCATCCTCACCGGTAGCGTTGTACAGCTCCAGGGCAGCCGCCATAAATGTTCCCTGATTATAAGACAAGGCTACTTTATCAGGATCTCCCGGTGTTCCGTCATCTTTAATACTAAGATTATCATATACCTGTCCGGTGGAAATATCACACAGATAAGCCGTCATCCAGTTGTATACCTCTTTGGCGAAGTTCAGGTAATAAGCAGCCTGCTCTTCCCAGCCATCTTTAGCCTCCTTAACGGTAAGTTGATACAATTTCATAGCCAGAAGGCAACCGGGACCATTGGAACAAGACATACGTGAAGCCGGCGCATCCGTTTTCCATGCCATTCCTCCTACCCCTTTATAGTCATTCTTCGCTCCCTTGATATGGTTCCACATCTTCATCAACGCACTGTAGTAATCCTGATCGCCAGTCAATTCATAAACCCGCAGACAAGACAGTGCCATCCATTCCATATCATCATAGAAGTTATTCCAGAAGTCTTTGCCACCATAACCGCAATGTTCATTCCAGTCATCAAAAGCCGGCAGGAAAGGTTTCATGATGTTTTCATACAAATGAGCTTGATATTCGGGATTGTTTGCGTGACGGATATAAGCATCGATCACGATGTCCAATGCATGTCCCTGCGACCATCCGCCGCTACCGCCCGTGCTTGCCGGTTCTCCGGTTTCCGGTGTATTCGGTTTTTCCCAGTAAATGCTTCCGCAAAAGGTATCCCGTCCGCTGGCATTCTCATAGAAATATTTGATATAAGTTCCCGTACTTTTGTCGGCTGCATCTGTCCAGTTCACATCCGACACATATTCACCGGATGAATTACCTTTGTAGATGTCTCCCAGATCGCCGTCGTCACAAGCTGTAAATATTGCCAGTGCACCGCTTAACAACAAAGCTCTTTTTGATAATGATACTATATAGTTCTTCATATTATTATTCAGTTTTAATCTTCATTCGTTTCCGAAGCTACCCAACGGTGGGTGTACGTTCCAAACTCTGCATTGAAATAGAGGGTTACATCGGTTTTCACCGTAGCATAATAGACATTTCCCTGCTTTTCGCCCCATTGCAGTAATTCGTCGCAGAAACGGAAACTGTAATCCCATGGATCTGTGCCCAATGCCAGTTGATATAAATTATAATAGCTGTTGTCGGTAGTCAGATTCGGTTGCCCTTTATCTTTCTCCTTATGTCCCCAACGGTAGGTTGTTCCGTTGATTTCCATCTTAAAGCTATGACGGGTTTCACCGCTTCCTGCCCAACTTTCCGTTTGTTTCCGGGCAGTATAATTCTTCACACCCCATTTGCCATATCCCAGATAGTTGAAATCCTGTCTATACCCACCCGAATGGTTATAAAGATATACAGCTCCTATTTCATCGTAACTGATCGTTTGTTCACCCATATTGATGGTAATCCGGTAGATGCCTGATTGAGGAACCGTAACTGTATAGTCTTCACCATCATTACGCTCACGCAACACTCCGTTGTCGTCTACATAATAATAGCATTTGCGACCTTCTACAGTAGACATAAATATAAATGGCTGGTCGGCTTTCAATTGAGTGAAAGTCTGATAGATTCCTTCATTCTGACGGAGCATTTGTTGTGCTTCCGCTTCATCACCATCATCTTCCGTGCCCACGCCAGTGATATAAACCGGCTCGTTTTCAGAAGGCATATCATCAATGCCGTCCATCATAAAAATTACGAAATAACCTTCCAGACTACTAAGAGCCTGATCCAATCCGCAATAAGCACGCACCTTCCAACGCAGTGTGCCGTTGGTATTGCAACGGAATTTAGCCAGTTTACCTATTGTGTTTGCCTGATAATGGGTTAAAGTCAACTGTGATTCCAAACCGTTATTGTCAGAAAAGATCGTTTCTACCGGTTTGGTAAAGTCTCCCCCGATCGTATCAATCAATACTTCATAACGATATACTGTATTTCCGTGTTTCTCGGTAGGCGTCCATTTCAGAACAATATCCGTCAACGAAGCACCCGAAAGTACTACTCGCTCGCCACTAGCCATTGCATCCATTGTTCTAACAGGTTCAGGCGGAACAATCGGTTCATAATCATCCGGATCAAATCCCGGATTCAGTTTATTGTCACAAGCCGTCAGTCCGATAAGAAAAAACAGCAGGGCAAATTTGATTAGTTTTTTTGTTATCATATTGTTTCTCATATTATTATATTCCTAGTTTTAGTATGAATGAGGACATTCAATTGGTTCAAAGCGGCTCTTATCTCCATTATAAGTTGCAGGAAGTTCCGCTCCCCAGGCAGGTTTATTTTCGCTTATATTCTGCAAACAAACTTGCGCATCCAATCCGCTGCCGCCATTTCCCCAATTTTCAAAAACTGTAGTACCTCCGACACCTTTCGAGAATACCCAATATCCCATCAAGTCAGAGTGTTCTTCTGCATTAAGGATTTTGCACATATTCGCTTTAATTTCACTTTCGTCCAACGCTCTCTTCCACATCCGTGCCTGATAAACTTTGCAATATCCTACCCGATATGAATCTCCGGAACGTCCAATCAACAGTGCTTTATCATTTCCACCTACATCTGTCAGATTGAGAGATGAATTAGGGGCACAATCCTCATAAGAGTTATCTGCAGGAGTCAACGTTTCTCTCACCCCGTTTATATACATTTTATAAGCCTCTTTAGTACTTGATTTCGTTCCATCATATACAATGGCTATATGATACCATTTACCTGGAGTCTTACGTCCACCTTCCGAATCATCGCAATAAATAGTTTGCTGACTACGGAAACGGGGATCACTCTTACCATTAATTTTAGTGGCTATTTCAAAACGCGGATTCACATCCTTAGCTTCTGCACGAAGCAGGAATACACTTTCCAAACCTATAAACGATTGCATAGAACGAGTATAAGTCGGGTAGAACACAACCTCAAAAGTAAGCTGATTCATACTTTTCACCTCTGAATGTGATTCGGCATACTTTTTAATATCAATTTTAAAGCATACGTCATATTCCATACGATAACATACCGGATTCACATAAACTGGTAACGTCAATTTCTGACCTGCCGCATCAGACAGTTCCAGTGTGGTAGTCCCGAGCTTCTTTCCTGTTAGTTTTAACTTGGTAGCCCCGTCTTCCGTAATCAATTCTGCGGTTTTCAAATAGGTTTTATTATCATCTGTGAGTTGTGCCAACTTATAATCACCATTTCCTCTGGTAATAGCTATTTCTGTAGATGCCTCATAACCACCGATGATTAAAGAAGTTGCTTCATTTTCCAGTTTAAGGTTATATGGATTCACTTTCACCGAAATCTCCTCCACAGAACCTTTCTGATCTGTCACAATCACTTTCACATCACCTCTAGCTTTGGGTTTCAAGGTAATCAGGTTCTCTTTTTCAGTAGCTTCCACAATCGTTGCATCCGTAGTAGGCTCGCCGTCTCCCACCTGATAAGCGAAACTATATCCGCCATTACCTCTCTCAATAGAGATATATTGAGATTCGGCATCCGGTTCGGCAAAAGTGGCTTCATCACTTTTCAGTGTCAGATCCACGATGTTCACTACCACAGGAATAGTGATTGTCTTACCTTTCTTATCTGTTATCGTAATATTTACCGGATCGGCTCCAGTCTCGAACTTGGCAGTCAACGGAATAACTTGTCCGGATAGTTCACCCACTTCCAAAAACTTATCAGCACCTTCCGGTATGGAAATCTGATAATCTCCGTTACCGGTCAAAATCTTCACCAGTCTCTTTTCACCGATAAAAAGGTCAAAACCTTCTTCCGGTGCATCTACCGTCAAATCCCAGAGTTTTGCTACCCGAACCAGCACTCTAGCCACTTTCTTACGTCCATCTACTATTAATATAGTGGTTTCCGTACGGTTATTTTCTTCCAACTGGCTATTTTCGGTAGCTTTAATAGTCACCTTATTACCATTGATTGTAGCCGTCGCCACGTTTTCATCAAATGGCTTCACATAATAATCGCCATTACCGGAGGTGATACTCACCGTAATTTCGTCTCCTTGTAGTAGTGTCACCGAATTATTATCGACAACCAGATCTGTTGCCGGTTTCACTTCCTGTTCTTCTTTATCATCACTGCACGATACCATAAAAAATGGAATGGTCAATGCTGAAAGAAATAAAAAACTAAGTTTCCTTTTCATTAGATTAAAGATTAATAAATTAATACTTTTCAAGTTTATCTACTCAAAAACTTCGATGAGACAAAGATAAAATCACTAAACTCTACCAAAAGAAAATTAACTATCCTTTTTTACCTTTTGGCACGGATATTTACTATATTAACACGGATATTTACTTCTTCTTTTTCTTTAAAAATTCCCGCCACAGGCTACTGCTGAACCTCTTCCAAATGTTTCATCCGAAACTCTTTTGGCGTGCACTCATACTTTTCACGGAACACCTTAAAGAAAGTAACTTTGTTCGAGAATCCCGAATCGAATACAATTTCATCAATCGTCTTTTTAGTGGTCAGCAATAAATCTTTCGCTATGTGCAAACGACATTCCTTAATCAGATCGGTCGGGCTATCCTCTCCTATCTCTTCCATCTTCCGATAAAGACTCCGGGGACTGATTGCCAGCCGATCGGCGATATAACGTGGAGTCAAATCTTTGTTCGTTATATTATCATTGATAATCTTCAAAACCGACTGTAGGAACTTCTTCGACTCTTTATGCGTCAACTTCCCGTCCGACTTTTCAAAAGAACTGATCGGCGAACTGAAATAATTTTTCAACACCTCTTTCCGTTCTATCACCTGACAGACAGAGATACGAAGATACTCCGCACTAAACGGTTTTGTGATATACATTTCCGCACCGGCAGAAAGGGCTTCCATCTGTTGTTCCATCTCGTGTCGTCCGGAAACCACAATAATAGGAATATGCGCCGTCTCTTTCACCGATTTAATCCGCCTGGTCAGTTCAATGCCACCCATTCCCGGCATCATGACATCACAGATAATCACATTCGGATAAACCTCATTCATCACCTGATCCAGCCGTTCAGGATCTTGCAAGGTTACCACATTGAAGTCAGCCGAGAAGATTTCTCCAATAAACCATAGCATTTCGATTTCATCATCGACAACCAAAAGCGTAGGACGCATCTTATCAAACTCATACTGGGGAAGTTTCAGTATCGATTGAGTATCTATCTTAGGGATGTATTCCGCTGTGAGCCGCTTGGTTTCCACCACTCCGGTAGTCAGTTCCACGACCGGCAAGGTTAGTGTAAACATCACCCATCCGTCAGGAGTATTTTCCACTTTCAACGTACCATTCAGCAACTTTGCCATATTATAAGAGATGGCTAGCCCCAGTCCGTTCCGTGAAAAGTTCTTTTCATCCTGATTCTCGAAATTATCCAAAATGGCATACCGATTAAAAATATACTGAAAATCCTTTTCCTTGATGGTACTTCCTTCATTCGCTACACGAAGAGTCAGCATGTTTTCCCCGCTCGTATCCACTTCAATCTTGATACTTTGTCCGTCGGGAGTATATTTAAAGGCATTAGAAATCAGATTAATAATAATCGTATTCAGAAACCCTTTGTCCGAGTTCCACATCACCTGCTCGGGTATCTTGCTCAAGAAAGTGATGTTTCTGGATTTAGCCATTTCAACAAACGTTTTGGCTATTCCTTTCACAATGGAAGACACATTCAATGATTCAACCCGCACTTCCCTGTTTCCCGTTTCAATCCGACGAAATTCGATCAACTCATGAATCAGGTTGTTGAGACGCTCCGCATTCGTCTGAATCATCTGTACGTAGTCCACGACAAATTTACTAAGTCCCTTCGATGAAAGGATTCGTCCGCAAGGACCATAAATCAAAGTCAGCGGAGTACAAAATTCATGTGCGATATTAGTAAAGAAACGAAGTTTGGACTCAAAGACATTCTTTTGATGGCGTTTCTCTATCTCGTTCAGCAATTCCTGCTTTTTACGTTTGGAGCGCAGGATAAAGGAACGTATCAGCAAGGCTGCCAGTAAAAGCAGACACAGGGCATAAATCAAATAAGCCCACCAGGAAGCATACCACGGATCACCTATACGAATCACCAGAGAATAGACATCACTCTCTTTATCAAAGACACTATTGTAATATTTCACCAGTAAGGTATATTCGCCGGGAGCCATATTCGTAAAAGAGACTCCGCTTTCCGAACCATTGTTTACCCATTGGTCACTCAATCCTTTCAGTTTATAGAAATAGGTACAGTTATTACCATTCAGATAATCCACAGAGGCAAATGAAACAGAAAAGAAATTCTGGTCATACTGCAAATTCAAGACTTCAGTTTCTTTTTTCCGGGTGAGAAATTCGCCCAGATTGTATTGTTCACCGAAGATAGACAGCTTATCAAAATAAACAGGAGGCATATAAAGCTGCTCCGGACGGCCATCCGCCCGGATAGCTACGACTCCATTGATTCCGCCAAAGAACAGAGTACCAGTCCGGGAATCCCGAAAAGCGGCACCGTCACTAAACTCTACCACTTTTAAACCATCTCCAAAGCCATACGAACGAAAGACATTCCTTTTCGTATCGAAATTGATTAATCCGAGATTGGTGCTCAACCAGAAGTTGTCGGACGAGTTTCTAAGAATTGCATGAATGGTATTATTCAGGAAACCATTCTTGGCATTGAAGAGCTGATAAGAGGTTTCCGATGTGTACTTTATCAATCCGTAGCTCGTTCCGAAAAGATAGTTATTGCTGCTGTCTTTACTGATAGCGAGAATATTATTCAGGGTCATGTTTTCGTATTTGTGAGTAGACACCGGTTCCAGGCCATTCGTCGTTTCGTTATAGCGGAATACCCCATATCCTTTATTGCCAAACAACAGGTTGGCTTCATTCTCCGCATAAATAGTAAAGAAATAGTTCGATCCCAGTTCGCCGTCATTGATGATGTAACGTTGCGCATCCACAATCACCGGATTGTCCGGTGTTCCGGCAATACGAGCTTTCACCACTCCCATGCCGACACTCGCCAGCCACAGTTCGGAATCTGCTGTTTCGTAAATGTCATGGATGTATTTGAAATCTTCGTTACCGATCCGTATTGGTATACTCTTGATACGTTTTTCCCGATATGAATAATAAGTTAATCCTTCTTCGTCTCCTATCCAAAGCAAATTCCGGTGGCTCTTGGCAAAACAATAAACGGCATTACTACTCAAAGCACTATTAGAGGTAGTCAACACCTCCGCCCGACAGTCGGAGATGTTTTTATCGAATTCGTAATCATAGATTTTAAGAATTCCGTTTCCTTTGGTTCCCACCCAGAAAGTACGTTCATCATCAAGATAGATGGCACGCACGGGGCGTTCTATTTTCTCGGTATAATTGCTAAGCACCATTGATTTGATAGAATAAAGCGGGTTCGAATAAAGATAAACACCCTGCCCGTCGGTACCAATCCAAACAACATCCTGAAAACGGTCTTTCTTGAGACAGAATACACCGCTGTTGATAGGTAACGACTGAATTTGATAATGATTCGTCTCCTTCTGTTTCTCCAACAGCAGAATACCATCCATCAAAAAGCCCACAAAATAGCTGTTATGATAATGAACGATGGAAGAAATTTTACCACGTTCCTGTATTTCTTTACCTAGATTGGCAATAAACTCATTCTTCTGGGTCGGAATATGGAAAGCATAGAAATTAAATTCCTTGTCTATGTAATAAAGAGATTGCTCGTCATTGAAACAATAAATCAAGGAAGTCTGATAAATCAGGTTCGTTTTCTGGGGTAACAGGGTGATATCTCCCGATGCGGCTTCCTGCTGTATATCATAACAGCGGTTATATCCTTTCATGACTACCCACATCCGGTTGTTACCGTCGATAAAGAAGTTTACGATATCGGAAATCGGGATTCCCGTGATATTGATTTTCTTGAAGACTCCTTCTTTTTTATGATAATAATAAATGCAGTTACTATCCTGGATAATGAACAGATTACCATGACTATCCTTATTCATAAAGAAGAGTTTCTGAAATTCATTATAGTGAGTGATTGTATTGGTTTTCCGGTTCAAACGGTTCAGCCCATAGTAGGTTTGAATCCAGTAAACATCTTCGCCCGTATACACAATATTGTCAATCAGATTACCAGATAAGTAATCCTCCTTGTCACGAGTCTTAAATTCCTCAATCTCCTGTCCATCATAAATATTCAGCCCGTCGCAGGTCCCGATCCACATCAATCCACGTTCATCCTGGCACAGAGATGTAATCGAACTATTAGACATATACTCTTTATCTGCAACTTGCTTCAAATTATAAGCATAAGCGTTATGTATCAACAGATTAAGAAAAAAGAATAGAATAAAAACCAACTGTTTTCCCATAGTGTATTATTCTTAGATTTGCTATATGACAAAGGTAAACAAAAAAACATTCCGAGCTTTTTTTTGGCCGGAATATAAGTAAAGCTCCGTGCCAGAGTAGTTAATTTCAGCGACAAGAGGCGATTTAGCCCCTCTATTACTAGAAGCACATTCCTTTTCTCCCTATTTTCGTCGTAGAAATTATTTTCAAATCAATAAATTCATTTGTTCATGAAAACACATTTTTCATTTAAACACTTGCTATTTCTTGGAGGTGCCGTGTTGTACAGCCTGCAATCTTCTGCCGTTAAGAATCCGGTAGACTATGTCAGCACACTGGTGGGCACTCAATCCAAGTTTGAACTGTCTACCGGAAACACGTATCCGGCTACGGCATTGCCGTGGGGAATGAATTTCTGGACACCGCAGACCGGTAAAATGGGAGACGGTTGGGCGTACACGTATGATGCCGACAAAATCCGGGGATTCAAACAAACACATCAGCCCAGTCCCTGGATGAACGACTACGGGCAGTTTGCCATCATGCCTATCACCGGCGGACTGGTATTCGATCAAGACCGACGTGCCAGTTGGTTCTCTCACAAAGCGGAAGTTGCCAAACCTTATTATTATAAGGTATACCTTGCCGACCATGATGTAACAACCGAGCTTGCTCCTACGGAGCGTGCCGTCATGTTCCGTTTCACGTATCCGGAGACAAAGAATGCCTACGTGATTGTAGACGCTTTCGACAAAGGTTCTTATGTGAAAGTGATTCCGGAAGAAAACAAGATTATCGGCTATTCAACCAAGAATAGCGGCGGTGTGCCGGAAAACTTCAAAAACTATTTCGTGATTCAATTCGACAAACCGTTCACATTCGTTTCCACAGTTTTCGAAAACAACATTCTTCCGAATGAAACAGAAGCAAAAGGAAACCACACAGGGGCCGTGATCGGATTCGCCACGAAAAAGGGAGAAATCGTACACGCACGTGTTGCTTCCTCCTTTATCAGCCCCGAACAGGCGGAGTTGAATCTCAAAGAGCTTGGCAAAAACAGTTTCGACCAACTGGTAGCGAACGGAAGAGAGATTTGGAACCGTGAAATGAGTAAAATAGAGATAGAAGACGATAATATCGATAATTTACGCACCTTCTATTCCTGTTTATACCGTTCCATGCTTTTTCCACGCAGTTTCTACGAGATAGATGCTAAGGGACAAGTCATGCATTACAGCCCCTACAACGGCGAAGTGCGTCCCGGTTATATGTTTACCGACACCGGATTCTGGGACACGTTCCGCTGCTTGTTCCCTTTCCTCAACCTGATGTATCCGTCAATGAATCAAAAGATGCAGGAGGGACTAGTAAATACTTACAAGGAAAGCGGTTTCCTGCCGGAATGGGCCAGCCCGGGACATCGGGATTGTATGGTAGGCAACAACTCGGCTTCCGTAGTGGCCGACGCTTACATCAAAGGATTGCGAGGATATGATATCGAAACTCTTTGGGAAGCATTGAAACATGGAGCAAATGCACATCTTCGCGGGACTGCTTCAGGTCGTCTCGGTTACGAATCTTACAACCAACTGGGATATGTTGCCAACAATATCGGCATAGGACAAAACGTTGCACGTACATTGGAGTATGCTTACAACGACTGGGCAATTTATACATTAGGCAAGAAACTCGGTAAACCGGAGAGCGAAATCGACATTTATAAGAAACACGCGCTGAACTACAAAAATGTCTATCACCCGGAACGCAAACTGATGGTTGGCAAAGACAACAAAGGCGTATTCAATCCGAATTTCGATGCAGTGGACTGGAGCGGTGAATTTTGCGAAGGGAATAGCTGGCACTGGAGCTTCTGCGTATTCCACGACCCGCAAGGACTTATCAACCTGATGGGAGGCAAGAAAGAATTCAACGCGATGATGGATTCCGTCTTTGTCATCCCGGGTAAACTGGGAATGGAAAGCCGCGGCATGATTCACGAAATGCGTGAAATGCAAGTAATGAACATGGGGCAATATGCGCACGGCAACCAGCCTATTCAGCACATGGTATATCTCTACAACTATTCGAGCGAGCCCTGGAAAGCCCAATACTGGATACGTGAGATTATGAACAAGCTATATACCGCCGGTCCCGACGGTTATTGCGGTGACGAAGACAACGGACAGACTTCCGCCTGGTATGTATTCTCCGCACTCGGTTTCTATCCGGTTTGCCCGGGAACGGATGAATATATCATAGGAACCCCGCTTTTCAAATCAGCGAAGTTACATCTGGAGAACGGAAAGACCATCACAATCAAGGCAGATAACAACCAGCTTGACAACCGCTACATCAAGGAAATGAAAGTAAACGGGAAATCACAAACCCGTAATTTCCTTACACATGACCAGCTGATTAAAGGTGCTAATATTCAATTTCAAATGAGCCCCGTACCCAATAAACAACGGGGAACCACAGAAAAAGATGTACCTTACTCTCTTTCGTTTGAATAAAATATTGTACTTTTGGAGATCAATGAATTATCTACCAAACAAACTATAAAAACATGAAACTGAAAAACCTTTTACTAATTGCCCTTGTTGCGATCGTCTTTTGCGGTTGTCAAAGTAACTATCAGCCTACTTCTATCACCGTTGCCTCCTACAATTTGAGAAACGCCAACGGTGGCGATTCAATCAACGGAAACGGTTGGGGACAACGTTACCCGGTCATTGCCCAAATAGTGCAATACCACGATTTCGATATTTTCGGCACGCAGGAGTGCTTTATTCATCAACTGAAAGATATAAAAGAGGCATTACCCGGTTATGATTATATCGGTGTAGGTCGCGACGACGGCAAAGAGAAAGGTGAACATTCTGCTATTTTCTATCGCACAGACAAGTTTGACGTGATAGAGAAAGGTGATTTTTGGTTGTCGGAAACTCCCGACGTGCCGAGCAAAGGATGGGATGCCGTGTTGCCGCGTATTTGCAGTTGGGGACACTTCAAATGCAAAGATACCGGCTTCGAATTCCTTTTCTTCAACCTGCACATGGACCATATCGGCAAGAAGGCACGTGTGGAAAGTGCATTCCTCGTACAGGACAAGATGAAAGAACTTGGCAAAGGCAAAGAGCTTCCGGCCATCCTGACGGGAGACTTCAATGTCGACCAGACCCACCAGTCTTATGATGCTTTTGTGAGCAAAGGGGTGTTGTGCGACTCTTACGAGAAGGCCGGCTTCCGCTATGCTATCAACGGCACGTTCAACGACTTCGACCCGAACAGCTTTACGGAAAGCCGTATCGACCATATATTCGTTTCTCCGTCTTTCCAAGTGAAAAGATATGGTGTGCTGACTGATACTTACCGCAGCATCGTAGGCAAGGGAGAAAAGAAGCAGGCGAACGATTGCCCGGAAGAAATCGACATCAAGGCTTATCAGGCGCGCACTCCTTCAGACCATTTCCCCGTAAAGGTGGAACTGGAGTTCGACCAGCGTCAGCAGAAATAATCTTTGTATCTAGTTATAACCTGAAAGTTTCACCACACAACCCGATATTCCTATGAGAAATATATGTTTTGTAGCCTGTATGTTATTTTGCCTTACCTCCGCAGTGGGAAAGACACCGGGAAATACCCGTTATCTTTCTATTGCCGACTCAATTCTATCTAATGTATTGAATCTCTATCAGACGAATGACGGACTACTAACAGAAACGTATCCTGTCAATCCCGACCAAAAAATTACTTATCTGGCGGGCGGAACGCAGCAGAACGGAACGCTGAAGGCTTCTTTTCTATGGCCGTATTCCGGGATGATGTCGGGTTGTGTGGCTTTATACAAAGCGACCGGAAACAAGAAGTACAAAAAGATTCTCGAGAAAAGAATTCTACCGGGAATGGAGCAGTATTGGGATAACAGTCGCTTGCCGGCCTGTTATCAGTCATACCCCACCAAGTACGGGCAGCACGGACGTTATTATGACGATAACATCTGGATTGCACTGGATTACTGCGATTATTACCAACTGACTCACAAGCCTGCATCTTTGGAAAAAGCCGTTGCATTGTATCAATATATCTACAGTGGATGGAGCGATGAGATAGGCGGTGGCATCTTTTGGTGTGAACAGCAGAAGGAAGCGAAGCATACTTGTTCCAATGCACCGTCTACTGTGCTCGGTGTCAAGTTGTACCGGCTGACGAAGGATGCCAAATACCTCGAAAAAGCAAAAGAGACGTATGCCTGGACGAAAAAGCATCTGTGCGACCCTACCGACCATCTTTACTGGGATAACATCAACCTGAAAGGGAAAGTTTCCAAAGAGAAGTACGCCTACAACAGTGGACAGATGATTCAGGCGGGTGTATTGCTCTATGAGGAAACGGGAGATGAACAGTATTTGCGCGATGCACAGCAGACAGCCGCAGGAACTGATGCTTTTTTCCGCACAAAAGCCGACAAGAAAGACCCGACTGTCAAAGTGCATAAAGACATGGCCTGGTTTAACGTGATCTTATTCAGAGGACTGAAAGCTCTGTATAAGATTGACAAGAATCCGGCGTATGTCAATGCGATGGTGGAAAATGCGCTTCACGCCTGGGAAAACTACCGGGATGAAAACGGATTATTAGGCAGGGATTGGTCGGGACATAACAAGGAGCAGTATAAATGGCTGCTCGACAATGCCTGTCTTATTGAATTCTTTGCAGAGATTTAACACTTCTTCTCCGCAACACTTTCATAATCAATACTAATCAACAAAAAAAGACTATTACCATGAATATAACTAAAGCCTTTTGTTTGTCCATAGCACTCTTTGGTGCTAGCAATATGCAGGCTATAACGAACAGTGATTTTGTCATCCAACAAGATAATACCAAAATCAACAACTATCAGACGAACCGTCCGGAAGCATCGAAACGTCTGTTTGTCTCACAAGCTGTGGAACAACAGATTGCGCATATCAAGCAACTGCTGACGAATGTCCGCTTGGCATGGATGTTCGAAAACTGTTTCCCGAACACACTGGATACTACTGTTCATTTTGACGGTAAAGACGATACGTTTGTTTATACAGGTGACATCCACGCCATGTGGTTGCGCGATTCGGGTGCACAAGTATGGTCTTACGTGCAACTCGCCAACAAAGACGCAGAACTGAAAAAAATGCTCGCCGGCGTTATCAAACGTCAGTTCAAGTGTATCAATATCGACCCGTATGCCAATGCTTTCAACATGAATTCCGAAGGCGGCGAATGGATGAGTGACCTTACGGACATGAAGCCCGAACTGCACGAACGCAAATGGGAAATCGACTCGCTCTGTTATCCTATCCGTCTCGCTTATCATTACTGGAAGACGACGGGAGATGCCAGTATATTCTCCGACGAATGGCTTACAGCCATCGCCAAGGTTCTGAAAACGTTTAAGGAACAGCAACGAAAAGAAGATCCGAAAGGTCCTTATCGTTTCCAACGTAAAACGGAACGTGCACTCGATACGATGACCAACGACGGCTGGGGTAATCCTGTAAAGCCGGTCGGACTGATTGCTTCTGCTTTCCGTCCTTCGGATGATGCTACAACTTTCCAGTTCCTCGTTCCATCCAACTTCTTTGCTGTAACTTCATTGCGCAAAGCTGCCGAAATTCTGAATACAGTCAACAAGAAACCTGATTTAGCTAAAGAATGTACTACACTGTCGAACGAAGTGGAAGCAGCCCTGAAAAAATATGCGGTTTACAATCATCCGAAATATGGCAAAATCTATGCTTTCGAAGTGGACGGTTTCGGCAATCAACTGTTAATGGATGATGCCAATGTGCCGAGTCTCATTGCCCTGCCTTATCTTGGGGATGTGAAAGTGAACGATCCTATTTATCAGAATACCCGTAAGTTTGTATGGAGCGAAGATAATCCTTACTTCTTCAAAGGTACTGCCGGTGAAGGAATTGGCGGTCCGCACATCGGATATGATATGATTTGGCCCATGAGTATTATGATGAAAGCATTCACCAGTCAAAACGACGCAGAAATCAAGACCTGTATCAAAATGCTGATGGATACGGATGCCGGAACAGGGTTCATGCATGAATCTTTCCACAAGAACGACCCGAAAAACTTTACTCGTTCCTGGTTTGCATGGCAAAATACGCTGTTCGGAGAACTAATCCTAAAACTCGTGAATGAAGGAAAGGTAGACTTGCTGAATAGTATCCAATAGTCTTCTATTATGTTTTTATTGTATTCCCGCTTATGAGATAACTGTTTCTAACCTTGAAGCTTACGCTTCCAAAGTAGTTTCAAGGTTGAAGAACTTTAGTTTCACGCCTTTGAAACCATAGTTTCAAGTAAGAGAAACTAGAGTTTCTCACCGATGAAACTAAAGTTTCCCGCTGACGAAACAAAAGTTTCAAGCAATAGAACTTTTAGTTTCAAGTACTGAAACTCTCTCTTCCGTAATAGTCTGATAATCCTTGAATACCGCTCCGGATAGAAAAATAAGTGCCCACATAGCAGAGAAGCAATAAAATCCTTACTTTCAACAAGGTGACAGCAAAGTTGTCGTCACCTTGCCGTCACATCATGCTGTCACACTGCAGTATATTTATAATCAATCATTTATGCCCAATCAGGTGACAGATGACAGCATTTTATTTATTTTCCAATTTATATGTAGGGAGTATATGACTCCTAAAAAATAAATGACCCATATAATATGAACAATATGAAATCAACTTTTTTATTCCTACTTACTACAACCATGATGACCTGTACTGCCTACGGACAGTCTTCCAATCATAAAGAGAACAAATTACCCGATTGGGCTTTCGGTGGTTTTGAACGTCCAAAGAATGTCAATCCGGTAATATCTCCTATAGAAAACACCAAGTTTTACTGTCCATTGACCAAAGATTCTATTGCGTGGGAATCGAACGATACATTCAATCCGGCTGCTACACTCTACAATGGTGAGATTGTCGTGTTATACCGTGCAGAGGATAAATCAGGTGTCGGTATCGGACACAGGACTTCTCGCCTCGGTTATGCCACTTCTACCGACGGCACACATTTCCAACG
This sequence comes from Bacteroides sp. MSSM.1001136sp1_RTP21357st2_D2_RTP21359_211015, assembly GCF_040913205.1. Classification (NCBI taxonomy): domain Bacteria; kingdom Pseudomonadati; phylum Bacteroidota; class Bacteroidia; order Bacteroidales; family Bacteroidaceae; genus Bacteroides; species Bacteroides sp. MSSM.1001136sp1_RTP21357st2_D2_RTP21359_211015. The sequence continues at coordinate 73,556 of NZ_JBDFVF010000012.1, forward strand.
GGAAAAGACTCCTGTATTCTATCCGGATAATGATTCACAAAAAGAGTTGGAATGGCCCGGCGGCTGCGAAGACCCACGAATTGCCGTAACCGATGACGGATTATATGTAATGATGTACACCCAATGGAATCGCCATGTACCTCGCCTGGCAGTAGCGACCTCCCGCAACCTAAAAGACTGGACAAAACACGGTCCTGCTTTTGCCAAAGCATTTGATGGAAAGTTCTTCAACCTGGGTTGTAAGTCCGGCTCTATCCTGACCGAAGTTGTTAAAGGGAAACAGGTTATCAAGAAAATCAACGGGAAATACTTTATGTACTGGGGAGAGGAGCATGTATTCGCAGCTACTTCCGATGACTTAATCCACTGGACACCGATTGTCAACATTGACGGTTCCCTAAAAAAGCTGTTTTCTCCCCGTGACGGCTACTTCGACAGCCATCTCACCGAATGTGGGCCTCCGGCTATCTACACTCCGAAAGGAATTGTCCTTCTTTATAATGGTAAGAACCATTCAGGAAGAGGTGACAAACGCTATACCGCCAATGTCTATGCTGCCGGACAAGCACTCTTCGACGCCAATGATCCTACCCGCTTTATCACCCGTCTCGATGAACCGTTCTTCCGTCCGATGGATAGCTTTGAAAAGAGTGGGCAATATGTGGATGGAACCGTATTTATAGAAGGAATGGTCTACTTCAAAAACAAATGGTATTTGTATTATGGTTGTGCTGACTCCAAAGTAGGAGTAGCCGTTTATGATCCGAAACGACCGGCAAAAGCTGATCCGCTTCCATAGTTATAAAAATAGTCTTGATTACATTCTTTTTTAAAGGAAAGATGTAATCAGGACTAACTTATTTCTTAAAACTATATTCCCCAAAACGGCTGAAAACAGTAAGTCCTTGTTAAGGATTTGCTTTTCAGCCGTTTCTAGTATAAAATAAAGCTTTCCGAAGCAGAATTAAATGCTACAATCGGAAAGCCTTATAATACCTATTGAAAACTGAATTGAATATTGAGAACCAGCTTTATTCTTTCATTGTCGGAGGCTTCTTCCTCCTTTCAACAATTAGCTGTCTTTTATAAGTAAGCCATCTTTATCCATTTATCTTATTCAAAACAACCGGTCTGTTTGCCGGAGCCTTACCAAAATTCTTATTAGGCTTTTTCCCCATTACAAACTTCAATGTGCTGCCATTTATTATATCCTGATAAGTGATATAACTCTTATCATAAGGCTTGCCATTCAAATACACTTTCTGGATATAGATATTTTCTTTGCTGTTATTGGGTGCTTCTACAGTAAAAGTGTTACCACCACGTACCTTCACTTCTACTTTCTTAAAACAAGGGCTACCGAAAACAAATACACCATCCGACGGGTTCACCTGATAGAGTCCCATAGATGAAAGAAGATACCAGGCAGACATTTGGCCACAATCCTCATTACCGATGATACCGTCCGGCTGGTCTGTGTAAAAATCGCTCATGATAAAACGAACCTTTTCCGCCGTTTTCCATTGTTCACCGGCATACGCGTAAAGATAAGCAACATGATGGCTCGGTTCATTTCCATGTGCATATTGTCCGATCAATCCGGTTATGTCGCTCGATGCTTCTTCCCCCATACTGTCGGTATTGGTAAAGAAACCATCAAGCTTCGTTGTAAAAGATTTGTCACCTCCAAACAAGGCAATCAGCCCATAGGGGTCTTGTGGAGCAAAGAAAGTATATTGCCATCCGTTTCCTTCACAGAAATCTCCAACAGTATGGATGGAACGTGCCGGATCGTAAGGAGTACGCCAAGAGCCGTCTTCCAGTTTCGGACGAATGAAATGGATAGAAGAATCAAAATAGTTCTTGTAATAATGAGCACGTTTTGAGAATGTTTCAGCATCTTCTGTCTTTCCCATCTTACGTGCCATAGCGGCAATTCCCCAGTCGTCTACTGCATACTCCATGGCTATGGAAGTAGCTTCATGAACTTTGTCGGCAGGGATATAGCCTTTTTTGACTACATAAGGTACTCCTTTCTGCTTTTCATAAGTAGCTGTAGCTATCATTGCTTGCAATGCTTCTTCCGCATCGAACCCGGTAAATCCTTTCAGATATGCATCGGCAATCACCGGCACGGAGCTATACCCCGGCATCTGATCGGTCTCTCCACTCATCAAAGGCCAGATAGGGAGTTTGTCCTGCTGACGATAGATGGAAATCATCGAATTGACTACATGATCAACCATTTCAGGTTGAGTAATAGTCATCAAAGGATTTAATGCACGGTAGGTATCCCATAAAGAAAGAGTCGTATAGTTGACTTTCTTCGGGTCTGTGTAAATCATGTCATTCATCCCTCTATACTCTCCATTCACATCGCAAAAAAGCGTAGGGGCAATCATAGTATGATAATGGGCGGTATAGAATACACGTTTGGAAGCCTCATCATCAGTCTCTACTGTCATCTTCTCCAGTTGCTTATTCCATCGGTCGGCACTCATATCCACCACCTTATCAAAATCCCAGTGAGTAAGTTCGGATTGCAGGTTCATCGCTGCGTTGTCACAGCTGACAGAAGAAAGGGCGACTTTTATCTTCACTTCCTTCACGTTACCAAAAGTGAGGACACTCTTCACCGATGCCACTTTCAGTTGGTCCCAAGGTTGCGGGTTATTATCATCATAGGCAGTAAACTGCTCTATCTTCTTATCACTTTTCAACACAAAATAAACTTTGCGGGAAGGACTCCAGCCTCTCACATAACGATAACCCTCTACTGTATAATCATCTACCTTACGGATATAGCTGTCGTAAGCATTCGATCCGTTTCCTTCACGTAAGTCGATTAATATGGAAGCCGGTTTTCCTTCAGGATAAGTATAACGATGGAAGCCTACACGATCTGTAGCTGTCAGCTCGGCTTTGATATTGTAACGGTCGAGAAGCAAAGAGTAATATTCGGGACGGGCGATTTCATTCGCATGAGAATATCTGGAAGCATACCCATCACGTATATCATCCTGATTGCCTCTGGGAGTACGGATCTCATTCAATGGCATGATGAGAATATCACATAAGTCAGTACAGCCCGTACCGCTCAAATGGGTATGTGAAAAGCCGATTAAAATACTATCGGAATAATGATAACCCGAGCACCAGTCCCAACCTTTATGGATATTGGTAGGACCCAGCTGTACCATTCCATACGGAACACTCGTCCCAACAAAGACGTGTCCATGATAACCGGATCCGATATACGGATCGACGTACTGCAATAATCCTTCACTTTTTGAATAGTTCTGTTGCGCTACTCCATTTCCCGCTGCAAGCAAGACACAAGAAGTAAGTGCAAGTAGTTTAAATGCCTTCATTCGTATTTTTCTTTGGTATGATTGAAAATTATAGTTAGCGAATGATGCAAATATACTACCTATTTAGGAATTAACTAACTGTCGCTAGAGTTTACAAGAAAAATGGCAGGCAGGTTTACTCTTTTGGCAAGTTCCAACCACAGATTTACACGGTTTTCCACAGAAAAACTGCGTACCGTCTACTAAATAACATAATAAATGAATCTGTGGAAATCCGTGTTAATCTATGGCGAATCCTTTCCATAAATTCCCTTCGGGAAGAGGAGCTTCAAGCTCTATCAGTTCTTTTGAGACAGGATGTACGAACCGTACTCTCCGGGCATGCAGACAAATGCTCCCATCCGGATTGGAGCGTGGAGAGCCATATTTCAAATCTCCCTTGATAGGGCATCCCATTTTTGCCAGCTGACAACGAATCTGATGATGACGTCCGGTTTTTAAATCGACTTCGAGCAAATAGTAATTCTCCGAATGACCGATCAACCGGTAATGCAAGATCGCTTTCTTGCTGTTCGGCACTTCTTTGTCGTATGCATAACTTTTGTTCTGCTTTTCATTACGTACAAGAAAATGTACCAGTTCACCTTCCGGTTCTTGCGGAGCATTTTTCACAACCGCCCAATAAGTCTTTTTCACCTCACTGGTGCGAAACATTTCGTTGAGCCTTGTTAATGCCTTACTCGTTTTGGCAAAAATAACAAGACCGCTTACGGGGCGGTCCAGCCGATGTGTCACACCGAGGAAAACATTTCCGGGTTTCTGATACTTCTCTTTCAGATACTGTTTCACAGTCTCCGAAAGCGGCGTATCCCCCGTCTTGTCTGCCTGGACAATCTCGGAAGCGGTCTTGTTGACTACAATGATATGGTTGTCTTCGTATACAACAGTCATTCTGTTCGATTACATATTCATACCACCATCTACCTGAATCACCTGACCTGATACATAAGAAGACATATCAGAAGCCAGGAAGGTAGCGATGTTTGCCACATCTTCAGGAGTACCACCACGACGCAAAGGAATTTTCTTTGCCCATTCAGCTCTTACTTCGTCAGAAAGAGCAGCTGTCATGTCTGTCAGGATGAATCCCGGAGCGATAGCGTTGGCACGGATGCCGCGAGAACCCAACTCTTGTGCGATAGACTTAGCCAATGCAATCATACCTGCCTTAGAAGCAGCATAGTTAGCCTGTCCTGCATTTCCGTGAACACCTACAACAGAGGCCATATTGATAATGCTACCAGCTTTTTGACGCATCATGATAGGTGTACAAGCATGGATGAAGTTAAATGCTGACTTCAGGTTCACGTTGATTACCATATCCCATTGCTGTTCGCTCATGCGCATCATCAAACCGTCACGAGTGATACCGGCATTATTTACCAATATATCGATCCGTCCGAAGTCCTTGTGGATTTCTTCAACGACCTTTGCAGTATCTTCAAAGTTAGCCGCGTTAGAAGCGTAACCTTTGGCTTTCACGCCCATTGCTTCAAGTTCCTTTGCTGTATTTTCTGCATTTTCGTCAATGACAAGGTCAGTAAATGCGATGTTTGCGCCTTCGGCAGCAAACTTAAGAGCGATAGCCTTACCAATACCGCGAGCAGCACCGGTTACAATGGCTGTTTTTCCGTCTAATAATCCCATACTAAAAGTTATTTAATTAAATTTCTGTTCTATGCAGTGCGCCAAACACAATGTTGGACACATATCTATTTCTTGTATCTTCATCCAGATGTGCACCTATATGGCCTCGAATATAAGGAACTTCAATTCCTTTCACACAATAATGTATCAAGTCGGCAGTCATCTCCACATCGTCAATATGGAAAACTCCTTTTGCCTGTCCTTCCAGAAGAACGGCTTTAAAGAGCTGGACTTCCTTTGCATCAAACTTCTTGCGAACTTTTTCCACCCGCCATATATCACGGAAGAAATAAGCACGCAGTGTTCCGTTTCGATAGACCACCTCTTTTACCGCGTCCAACCGGGTATATATCATCTCCAACAATTTCTCGTCCGGTGAGATATTTTTCTCGGCCACCCGCTTCATCATATCCGACAGAATATCCAATTCCGATTCCACAACAGCCAAATAAATTTCATCCTTACTTTTAAAATAAGTATAGAGCGTTCGTCTACCTTTTTTAGAAGCAAGAGCGATATCATTCATAGTTGTGTTTTCTACTCCCATCTTCGCAAAAAGCTGACGGGCTACATCTACTAATTTGGCTTTTGTCTTGGATACGGTCATAGGTTACAAATTGCACATTGCTGAATATTTTGAGCAAAAGTAATTCTTTTCTTTAGACCATACAAGAAAATAGAGAGAATATTAACATTTGTATATTAATAGGTGCTAAGAAAAAGTTTCATCATTATTTCATTCATTCTCAACCAAATAAGAAAAAAATGATGATTTACTCGAAAAATATTCAGCAAATTATTTGTTTGTTTCAAAAAAAGCCGTACCTTTGCACCCGTTAAACATCGCGGAGTGGAGCAGTTGGTAGCTCGTTGGGCTCATAACCCAAAGGTCATTCGTTCGAGTCGGATCTCCGCAACTAAAGATAAGAAGAATCGCAGAAATGCGGTTCTTCTTTTTTATGACGACTCTTCTTTACTGGTTTTATTCACAACCTAATTTCAGTTATCAACAAGGATATCAACAAAGTTATCAACAGGTTAATTTACTTATAATAAAACAATTAACTATATAGATTCCTTTTCTATCAACAAGGCAGTATTTAGTTATTCACCATACAAAAGCCGGCTGATCCCTCATGAATCAGCCGGCTTTTATGTTCCTCGAAAAAGGGTATTCTATTGATGTTTATAGAACTTCAGTACCTTTTTCGCATAACGTTTTCCTAATAACAGTTGTGCTTCCGTATTAAAATGAGGGTCCTTCTCATCTTTATACCATCCCAATCCTTTCGATGATACCCAATCAGAATGGGGAATAAATGAAGAAACTTTTTTAATCATCTGATTAAAGGGGACTGTACCTGCTTCTCTTTTTGTCCAGTTCCATTGAGAAATCTGTCCTACAACAACCGGTAGATTCGGCATGCCCAGATCTTCCCGCAAGTCTTTCACCAAAGAAATCAGTTTCTGTTTATACGCTTCCGGATTCGAACAATCGGCTTCTCCCTGATGCCAAAGGATTGCTTTCAAAACACCTCCCTGCTTCATTGCAATCCGAACCCGGGAAAGAGCTTCTTCATAATATCCGTCTTTACTCCCTTTTAGCCAGGAGTTGATGGATGAGCCTCCACGCGCATTTACTACCAGTCCGACAGGACGTTTCGTTTGTCGGGCCATCTCTTTAGCAAAGCCGTAAGCCGGTCCCAAACGCTGCATTGACAAATCTTTCCGAACTGTAGAATAACGATTGAGAGGATTTACTGCCGGTTCAAAATTCCCCTTATCATTCAATAGATACACATTTTGGAGGGTATCCATGACTTCCGGAGTTAATGTTGCACGCCCCGCCATGTTGGATTGTCCGATGCATACATACAAATCAAAAGAGGACGGAACATTCTCCTTTACATTCCCGGCAAAAGCAAATAAAGATTGCAGGAGGAGAAAAGACAGTAAATAAATAGACCTAAGCATATTGACAGTGTTTATGATTAATAGTTTCTATAAATACGGATAGCGTTCAGAATAGGTTCTCCTTCTTTTTTATGGAAGTCAACACTCAATCCTTTTCCATCCTTCACCGTTACTACAAATTTCTTGATAACAGCACGGGCATATCCGTAATCACGAGCTATGTTGAAATCATCCAAAACAGTCGTTCCATTCATTGAAATTCCGAAGCTACGGTTTCCGGCAAACGTCTGTTCCGAGTCAGCTCCCAGATTATAAACCAACGCTTCCCTCTCTTTGTCCGACTCCAATTCTGCCCAGTACAAATATACGGAATATTCTCCATTCGGTACATCAGCTTTAAAAGATTTTATTCCAACACGTTGAGTCTGGAAGATTGGATTCATATCCGTTCCCAGAATGTCAATATCCGAACCAAGCATACTGCCGAATCCTGTTTTACGACGATAAGAAGTTCCGCCTACAAATCCCCAGCTACCGGGCTTATACTCCTGCTCGGGAATCCATGCTACATTTGCTGTACGGTCTTCAAAATATCTCGGAGAACCCAACATTACATTTATTTCCGTAAATGGAATTGCTTCGTCTTTCAACTGTGAGCCTACCAACTGGAACTGAATCCGGAGCATATCCCGCAATTTGCTATCACCAGCCACGGCAACTGCTTCCAAGAGATTCTCTCCACCAACGAACGGTACGTCGAACAAGGCATAATTATCTTCTACCTTTTTCTTTCCCAGACTTTTATTGTTCACAAACAGCTCTACTTCTTCCGCATTAGAGAATACAGGGACAGACTGAATACATTCTTTCTGTGCAGTATTCACCACTCCCCCACGGCTTTTCCACTCCCGATTACCTATAACAAGTATCGGACGACGTGACAAAGCTGTCTTATAAAACCAATAGACATCTTTCTTCTCCCTGTATAATCCGACAACTCCTTTATTGTTTACATGAGGAACAGCATCGACACGGGATTCGGAATAAAAATCATTCAGATTCCACAGACTGGAACCGGCAATAAACGGACGTTTCATCATTTCACGGAGATAATGTTTATGATACACCAAACCATATTCCTGTGAGAAGTCGAAACGTTCCGGCTGGTAGGAATGAAGTCCCGGATCTACTCCCGGTCCATATTCCGTAACCATCAACACTTTTCCCCTGTATACCTTATGGGCACGGTCGAGCAAACGTTGAAACTCATTGATATCCGGCTCATACCAGCCTTGATACAGGTTCCACCCCTGAATCATCGGAATTTCGGTCAAATGGGCGTCTTCGTAATATTGAGGCATATTATGATAAGCCATCATGGTATATCTTGAAGGATCTTCCTCGCGAATGGTCGCTTCCAAGGCACGGGCTACTTTTTCAGTAAAGCGGTAGTAATCTTCCAATTGCTTGCCTTCGGTATAAGGGCGACGCAGAAAAATCTCATTCATATACCCCCAAATCATAACAGAAGGACGGTTGAAATCCTGACGTACCATTTCTTTAGCCATCTCAACGGAGTTCTGCAAAAACTCTTCAGTTTCCGTAACAGCATTGACAACGGGGATTTCAACCGAAGTCACAATACCCAGTTTATCACACATTTCCATGATTACAGGATCTTGGGGATAATGTGACACACGCAGGAAGTTCCCTCCCATCTCTTTCAACAACAGAACATCTTGTACATGCAACTCATCGCGCAAGGCATTTCCTTTCTGAAAATAATCCTGATGCCGGGCAGTTCCGATTAGTTTACGTCCTTTGCCATTCAGGAAAAAGCCTTTTTCCGAATCAAATTTAAACCAGCGCAAGCCTAACGGATTCACCACTTCATCCAGCAAAGTACCCTTTTTCTTATCGAGAATACGCGTATATACCATATACCGATAAGGATCGTCTATATCCCACAAACGGGGCGAATCTATTTTTATCTTTTTAGAGATGTCTGTCTTTGTTTCACCGGATGCCAGCTTTATTTCCGCATGAGTCTTTTTCACTTCCTTACCATCCGCATCGCAGATTACATTTTCCACCCTGATTTCTGCTGGTTGAAGTGTATTATTCGTCAGTAATGTAGTAATTTCTACCGAGGCTGCGGAGTTGTTCACTTCGGGTGTACGGATATAAACTCCTGACGAAGCATAATCATTCGTTGCAATGTGCACCGGATTCATAAACTGCAGATAGACATCCCGGTAGATACCGCCAAAGAAAGTAAAATCGGCAGATAAGGGAGGAATATTAGGGTTATAGACATTGTTCACATAAATGGCAAACAGGTTTTCCTGTCCATAACGCAAATGGGAAGTGATGTCAAAACAGAAACGGGTATACCCTCCTTTGTGTTCTCCCACGAACTGACCGTTCAGATAGAATCGTACTTCCTGATTGGCTCCTTCAAAATAGATCACTGCCTGACGTCCCTCCTGGCTTTTATCTACAAACAATTGTTTCCGGTACCAAGCCGGTCCCCGATAAAATCCCGGAGTTTCGTCGTCTGCATCTTTATTATTCCATGTATGAGGTATATTGACCGTCTCCCAAGAAAAGTCGTCACAGCCGGCCAGCTGCGCTTCAAACGGAGATCCTTTTGTAAATTTCCATCCGTCGTTGATTGTGTATACCACACGCTGTTGCGCCTGTGCCCATCCCACAATAAACAATAGAATAAAAATATAGAGAAACTTCTTCATAATCGATATATACTTATAATTAAAACTTTATTTTTACTTCTCTACCTGTGTAGACGCACTCTTTGCTATCAAGACCTGCACCTTCAGGCAGATATAATTTCACATGCATTTTTATTTGTTCCGGCATACCGGGATAAGTTCCCTCACGCAGTCCAATAGTCAATGTCCGTTCCGAATCTTTCCATTGCATCGGCACTTTCGAACATACACCCTCTTCATAGCGGTAGGAATCACCTTCATCCTCATACCATAAAAAAGCAGCATCCGCTCCTCCATAGATACGCAATTCCAGTTCACGATCGGGATATTCCATCGCATATTGTTTCACTTCTGCCAAAGGCAAGATAGAACCAGCCTTCACATAGAGCGGAAGTATGTCGAGGATATTTGTCTGCATTTGTTCTCTTCCTCCTTCAAAAGCTTCTCCGGTCCAGAGGTCATACCAATATTTACCACTGTGTTCCGGCAGATAAATACAGATGTTCTTTTCTTCCGATTGCGGATGAAATACCGGACGCACCAATAAGGAAGTACCGAACATATAGGCATTATCAATATCAAATGTCCGGGTATCTGTTGTGAAATCCATTGCCAAACCTCTCAACATGGTATAATTATTGGCGGTTACCTGATGGGACATTGAGTAAATGTATGGCAACAGACGGTAACGCAGATGGATATACTTCACTTGATTATCATAAGATAATGTCCCCTCTTCACCGAATTGCCAAATTTCACGCGGCACATTCGTACCGTGAGCACGGAAGATAGGAGTAAATGCGCTAAACTGGAACCAACGGGAATATAACTCTTTATAATCATTACTTTTCAGTCCGTCGGGATATTTTGCATCCCGTTCTGTGACAAAGAATCCTCCCGTATCGGAAGTCCAATACGGAATACCGGACATAGACAAGTTTAAGCCGGCAACCAGTTGTTTGTGCATATTCTCCCATGAAGCCGAAACGTCACCCGACCATACGGCTGTACCATAATGCTGTTGCGAGGCAAAGGCGGAACGAGTTAGGATAAATATACGCTTCTGATCGCTCTCGGTGCGCAGGCGTTGATAGAAGTCCTTTAGCATTTCTAAAGAATAAGTGTTCAGATAACGGTGGAAGCTACCCAGATAAGTATTACCAGCTGATTTGGTCCTTTCTTCCTGCTTCAACTGTGTGAATCCATCCCGGAAAGATGGTTCCGTTGCATCCATCCACCAGGCATCCACACCCATATCATAGAGTCCTTTCTTGAGGTATTGCCAGAAAATATCCCTCGCGACAGGATTGTAGGCATCAAAAACCTTATAACCTGCCCATGTAGGTTCACTAAACAATGCACCGATAGAATCCAAAGACTGATAGACAGCCGTTTCCGGTCCGAATCCGGGCCATACGGAAAGCATAAAATGAACATGGTCCTGTTGATGCAGTTCATCAATAACCTGACGGGGATGATTAAAGTTTGCCGGATGGAAGGTCAGGCTGTTCCAATGAGGTTTGTCTCCCCAATATTCCCAGTCCTGCACAATGTTATCCAACGGAATTCCCCGTTTACGGTATTCTTTAACGACTGCCTTCAATTCATCGAACGACTTATATCGTTCTTTGGACTGCCAGAAGCCATACACCCATTTTCCAAACATCGGCACGTCCCCCGTCAATTCCCGATAACCGGCAAGGACTTCGTCCATATTCTTACCATAGACAAAATAATAGTCGGAGGCATCACCTACTTCGGAAGTAAATGAGTAGCCCTCCTTCGTATCTTCAAACTTCGTAGAAGAATAATTATCCCATAAGACACCATATCCGTTGGTCGAAATAAGGAACGGATTGACAATATCCATATTGGCCTGTAACAGAAGTACAGATTTCCCCCGATAGTTCATGATTCCATTCTGATACTGTCCCAGTCCGTAAATGGCCTCATCCTCGGTAGGAACAAAGCGTTGAGTGACTTCGAGACATTGTTCACCTCCGGCAACCGAACGTTTGAAGTTCCGTGCCTTTCTATCCCCTTTCTCTTTTAGTAATAACTTACCTGTGGATGTTTCCTGAAAAGTGAAAGCCACATCTGCCTTATCAAAAACTACGGAAAGTTCACGGGTGCGAAAGAGTAGCTTCTGTCCCGTATCTTCCCATTTATAATCTTTAAAAGCCGGCTTTTCCGAATCGACCACCAATCTTCTTGTTACCAGTGTATCACCTTCGGGAAAAGACAGAATCCGCACGCACCCCGCCGACATAAACTCAACCCGATATTGAATACTGTCAGATACGAAAGCACATCCCCTGTCATCTTCATGGACCGGAGAGGAACATCCGAAGCAGGATAGTACAGATAAAACTAATAACCAATTATTTAAACTCTTCATCCATGCATTTATTTGACTGTGTAGATCGTATAGCCCAATGACAAATTACGGACTACGACATTTCCTTTTAAATAGAAAGTAGGCATATTGAATCCATTCACGATATTATCCTTATACAATTCTACTTTTGCGCTTTTCCATTCACCCGTGTTGTCGGTACGTATCCGGGACACAATTTTAAACGGCTCTTTCGGTTCGCGCTGTGTAGATGAACGTATAAAAAGAGATTCATTTCCCTTGTCCAGGTATTCAAAATAGAGATACCCTACATAGTTATTCATTTGTAATTTGGAAACCAGCTCTTTGGGCAAAGAGATAGAGAGAGTTTCTTCGGCACTGTAACCACCGGATTTTCGCTTTCCCTGAATCTTCATGTCCGACTCACGCAAACGCATCATCTCAACCGCCAAAGCGGATTTTGCCGTCTTGACATCATTTTCTATTTGTGACAACAAGCCTATTGCCACCGGATAACGTCCCTGGCTAATCAACAATGCTGCCTTATCGAGCGAACGTTGACAAGCGGATACGTCCATCTTCGTCTTTTCCAGGAAACGGGCTTCTTTTCGCAGCCGGAAAAGCATTAAAGGTAAGGTTAATCCACGCTCGTCCGCCTGTTCGTCTTTGAATTCCGCCGCATACTTTAAAGTCGTATGTAGTTCACGGTCACCGTTTTCAATGGTCGGCTCTATTTCGTGTCCTTCGGTATAGTCACTCCACGAAGCGATAAACATCATGTCCAGGCTGTCCTTCTCTGCCATACAGAACTTCCACATACTTTGATAAGTTTCTCCATTGTTACGTGGGATATAATAGAAGTGTCCACGTCCCCAGCCCGCACATCCCCGGTTATCCATTCCCGGCATGGCAAATCCCGACTTAATGGTATAAGCAGGATTGTTACTATGCCAAATTGAATCACGGAAAGGTTTCATAAACTCAATAACATCATCCTGAGTGGCGTAATTATCCCATTCGGCATGTGCCTGATCTCTTGTACGGACACGGGCAGGAAGCCATGCAGTCGGTATTTCTCCCACTTCTTTCCAGGTATCCATTTCATCGCTACGAGTGACGGGGATATATTTATCATTTTCCAGTTTTCCCCAATCTGCCCAACGGCGTAAAGCAACCGGCTGCTTCATTCCTTGCGGTAACTTCGCCAATGATAATACTTTCTTATATTCATCCACTTTCGCTCCGGGACCGAAATGATAAAAAACAGGCATTCCCTTCACCATAGGAGCTGTAGGACCGGTAAAGACGCTATCCACCAGATATTGGTAACATTTGGCCATGTATTCGGTCTTTGCCTCACGGGTGTTAACTTCCGGATAAATCTTCGTAATCCAGTCATAATATAACCAACCGTCGCACCAGTTTACGCCGATTTCAAAGTCATACTTTGCTGCCACTTTCTGCATCTCACGCAGCAAGATGTCATTTTCGTGAGGCTTGAACCCCCATTCGATAAAGAATCCATCTATCTTAGCCGCTTTTGCCGACAATATCTGATATTCGATATAATCGGGATCGAGATTGGACTGCATTCCGACTTGGGGATAAGCCACTGCCGCTATCTCATGCCGTCCTTCGCTGTCTATCAGGTCGGCATTATAACACAGCGACTTTCTTCCGGTACTTGATTTTTCCGTATTGGCATACATCTCCCAACGCCCCAGCTTTCCGTCATGCTGCCGGGTATAGCGCACTCCGTGAAAGTCGGCATACACTTTCTTTCCATTCTGCGCCAAGGCCGGTAATGCGATAGATACCAATAAAAAAAGAAGAAGTTTCCTCATTGTTCCAAACTTAATTATTCAACTTATGTACTTAATCAATCTTCCACCATACTTAATCAGTCCTCACTCAACACGAAATCATGCTTTTCCGGATAACTGAAAAGATTGTCTATCATCCAACGGCCTTTATAAATCTTGGCTCCGTCCATTTTGAAAAGTTCTTCTCCCTTCTCATTTACAAGTCCTTCTGCCCACCATTCTTCAGTCGGTTTCAGCATCAGGATTCCGTCCGGTCCGTTGCAGATGCTTTTTATATCGGCTATGCTGTAAACTTTCTCGCAAGTAGGTTCGGTAGAGTCATTAGTCGTAGCGTCGGTAACTCCAGTCAAATCAAACTTATAGACAGCCGAAGCAGCAGTAAGCCATAATTTATCTTCTTCACCATATACCGGGAACAAATCATGCCCACCCGATTCATTGCTGAATGTATAAAGGGTAGTCTGATTTATTAACTTGGGATTACTCCGGTTGCCATCGTACTTAAAACGGAATAATGCAGTCACTCCCTCTTTTTTGGTAGCTGTAGCATAAAGATACGATCTTTTCTTATCCCAAACAACATTATGCGCATTACCCAACTTCACCGTATTAGCTTTTGCTCCCAATACCTTAACCGTGTCAACCACAAAGGTATTGATTTCACCGGATTTAGATTCTGCCGTCACGATATTTCCATCGGGCAATACCTCCGCAGAGTGGGGATTCTGTCCGCAATTTGCGTAGAACATTAATTTATGATCGGACAAACGGATTAAAGCCACAGCTCCGCCGGAGGCAGTCATCAAGATATAGCGTCTATTGAAAACCGGTTTTACTTCACTCGGATTAACAAACCAACCCTGCTGTGCAGCAGGAACACAGGCTGTATAAGGATCCCAACTCCAAATATTGCGGTGCGTCTCCGCATCTCTGATGACAATAGCCCGTCTGGATTGTTCCGCCAGTACATAAGCCTTTTCCGGAAGTTGAAAGATTTCATTTTTTACTACAGGAGCGGCATCATCATCGGAACATGCTCCCAAAGCTATATTAAATCCTAAAAGGATTGCAAATAAACTAAACTTCTTCATGGTCATAACTATTTTAATTCTAAATATTCAATTTGTCTATTTAAAGTTTCCGTCAATCTATTGAACCGATTTTGTATCGTTATAATCGATCAATGAATGAACTGAAAGATTCAACTGCCGCATGTGCGACAGAAAAGATTCATAAGGTTCGTATTCGATGGAAACCACTCCTTTATTAGAAGCTTTCCCGTTAGAATCGTAACCATCATTATACTCAAAATGTACCCAGCCTACACAGTTTCGAGTTTCAAGCAAACGAAGACAGAAGTTCTGATAAAACTCACCTCTATTTTTTTGTGTATGCACCAACCAGCCACCTCCTTCAGTATTAGCATATCCAGTTCCCTGATAACTGGCATCTTCCGCTTTTATATAGAATTCTGAAACTAAAAAAGGTTTCGCTCCACACCAGACTTTCAGGTTTGCCAAGAAATCTGCCTCCGGTTGCCAACGTGCATAATAGTTGACGGAAACAAGATCGCAATAACGAGCACACGCTTCCACCACTTTCTGATTATATTTACTCCAATCATGCAGACGTGTTCCCAATATCAAATGCTCTTTATCATATCGTCTGACGGTAGCGGTGGTCAACTGATAATAATAATCAGCAACCATCCCCCGGAAATCTTCCTGATTTTTCTTGGTTATCACTCCGGTAGAAGCTATACCGTTATCCCGCATAAACTTTTCTGCATACTCACGAGCAGCTTTATAGCGTTCGGGCAAAGACAAGAAATGTTTCAGATCAATTCCTCGCAAAGGGTCAGCATTCTGATAACTGGCAAATGGCAATTCATTGTCAAGATAGAAACCTATAAAATGCCGGTCACCGGCAAATAAAGCTGACTTCTCTTGTACGAGACGATCTATGTACGTAGCAAATGTGGGTTCAAAAAGAAGAACTAAGCGATTATATTTGTCATCATCAAACGCGTAGCCCAAATTCTTACTCATATCCCACATAAAGGTACGAAGCAGATACAGATTCTCTGCATAAGCAATCTTTTGCGTCTTAGGGGTCAACAAGTTACCACGTACTGCAGCAGGAAATACTTCAATACGGTTCGAGCCATACGAAATATAGTTTATATGATTGCCTGCTAACAGTTTGCCAGTCTCTTCACTCCATTGCGCCTCACTACCGTATCGAGTACCGAAAGCCTTCTTATGAGCAGTAGATTCTCCCGGACGAACATGCTGAATTCCATGAATGATAACAGCTCCATTATCCGGATCGAGCAAATAAGAACGGCCTCCACAATAAGCCACTCGGAAAAAGCCTTCTTTTCCAACCACAGATGAAGGTTGCAAACCGATTCGTCCTCCCCATGCAGTCCGGCTATAACCCGAAGAGGGAGTATACCAATTCATATTATCAATGGTACGTGTTTCCCTTGAATCTGCCGTTGTCCATGCCTGGAAAGTTCCGTTCTGCCACTTCCGGTATTCTACATTCATAAAAGTATATTCATCTTTTTCCAAAGGAGTATCTTCTCCTTCCGGTTTCAAAGGTTCTATTTCGTTGGAAGAGGAGGAACAGCTAAACGTCAACTGCATCAGTCCGACCAAAGATAAAAAGAGGAAATACCTATATATTATATGTTTTCTCATATTACTTTCAGCTACTGCACATTATTACTTAACCATCGTATTTGTTATCAGTCGCATCTTTCGTATACTCTATCTACGGTTCACCGGATAGCTGTTACTAACTCTCGCGTTGGCTATTAATAGAAAAGTTATTCTCTACAAGGAGAGAACTCCCTTCCCCCTTGTTGCAAACTTCTTTTATCCCTAACATAAACTATAAACGAAAGCTTTGTTTTTATAATTGAAATCTTTGTTTTTATAAACGCAACTTGCATTTATAAAAACGGAAGCTTCGTTTATAGTTTGTATCGGACAGAGAACAACTTTATTCCCAATGAAAGGGAAGTTTAGTCTTAATAGAAAAGAAGTTTTCTATTAAGACTTCAGACGGTAGGTAATACTACCCTGTTTACTTCTTCTTAGGGAATTTGATTTCAACCGTTAATACACGAGCTGTTGTATCTCCGGGCTTCAACACACCTTCCCCGGTAGACGGTGTCATACTGATAATTCTCATTACTCCGATCCTATTTCCACCTGCTGCAGAAGTCGATGCAGTTTTAAAGGCAATAATATCTCCCTCCGCTATAGGAATCAAGTCTTCTTTCACAATCAAGCTGGCTGATATTTCAGAAGCAATAGAAGTAACTGTTGCATTATCATAATCAAAGTCGGAGAGTTTGGCTAACGTAGTCCTATTCTTTACTGCCGCAGTGTTCAGACCTGCACCATTAGAACCTTTATACTCATCAGATTTCGCTGCATTTATAGAATACAGACGAGGCTCTGAAGGAACGTCCTTACCTTTTCCCATACAATAGAATTTCAAATCAACATTCTTCGCATTGTCTGCGCTGGTTAATGCATAATCAATAGAATAAGTTTTCAAATCTTTGAAAGATAACAAGCCATAAGCATCCGGATATTTTTCGTGCGCACTATTAGCAAAAGTCTTACTGGATATATTCACAGTAGCAACGTCCATATTTACATATGCTTTCACAGTTCCGACAGCTTCTTTTCCTACTCTCCCATCAGAAACCACCACTTTAATTTGAGACGTAGTTTCAGTAAAATCAATTTCCGGAGTGTAATCCAATTGTTTCTCACCATTCTTCTGTTCCCGTAAGACTTCGACTTCCTGTCCATTCTCAATACGGTAAATAATCACTTCGTGAACTCCACGTACAGATTCCACCTTTACCGGCACTCCTTGTTTAGCATCCGTTGTAGCAAAAATAGGCAATTCAGGCAAGGTCAATACAGGTATTGGCACTGTTCTATATTCCACTGGTAAAGTTGAAATGGTCACATTATCATATATATCCACTGCTTTTACTTTGAAACCTTTATCGCCTTCTTTGTAATTAATCATCTCATCATACGAGAAATCCTTCTTCCCATTCAGTTCCACGCTTCCTTTCGATTCCTGTCCGGTCGCAGATACCAAATAGACCTCCACTACCTTCAAACCGGCTTCTGAAACAACTTCGAAAGTAGTACGGGGAATTACCGGGTTTTCATCCATTTCATCATATATAATCTCTTCCGGGTCGAATGTTATGACAGGACGTGCCATTACATCGGTAACAGCAATTGGTAAAGTTCCGCTCGTAACATGATTCAATTTATCCGTAGCCTCAATGATAAAGGCTTCGTAATTTGCATTGTATTCCAGATTTTCAGACAAGCTGTAAGAATTGGGATTAAAAAATTCAGTCACCGTTTTATATTCGGTCACCCCCTCCACTGTCTGCAATTTCATTGTCACACTCTGTAGTCCGGCCTGCGACTTTATGACAGCCACTACCGGCAGATTATCTACTTTATTTAAATCCACATCCAGTTGTTCCATCGGGAATTTAATCACAGGAGCAGCCGCATTAGGATCCAGACCATCATTATCATCGCTACAGGCAGCAAAGCCCAGGCAAAGTCCTAGTATTAATAAGGTATATATTTTACGAATCATAATTAGTTCTCTTTTTAATTAACTGTGGTTATTTGGAATATTTGCAATAGTTCTCAAATATATGAATCACACCGTTCGTCGGCAGAATGTTGCTAGTCTTAGCCTGACGCTGTGGAGATTTCCCGTTGCTTCCGGTCTGATTCACCAGAATCTTACCTACTGCAGCCTGCCATGGGTTTTTCCATACGGACATTGTCATCAGTCCATTCTCTCCTTTCAGCATCGTCAATACGAACATCGGTTCCACCTGCAACTGTCCATAAGAACTATATTCACCGTCTACAATGTGATAAAGCAACATGTTCGTTACTTTCTCTTTATCACAATCGGTAATGGATGCTGCACCTGCAAATTCATTTTCACGATACAACTGCATACCTGCATTATTCAAAGCCAGAAAAGTATATTTATTGTCAGTCTGGGTATAATAGTCCTTCAGACCTGTATACTCAATAGCTGCTATCAACTCCGAGAACATATCTTTGTGATCTTGGAAATATTCCCACGCTGTCACTTTTACATACGGATCATCCACCGAAGGCTCATAATCATAATTCTTCTGCAAGTCCAGGTCACAGCCGGTCAATGCCAATATCGCCCAACAAAAGAAAAGGGTCTTATATAATATTGTCTTTTTCATTGTTTCTACCTTTTTTAGTTGTTAGTATTACCATAATACGTGTTCTGCACAATCTTCGGATTTTCCAAGATATGTGAATAGTGAATCGGGAAGAGTTCGTTTCCGTCCTGTTCCATTCCGTTAATCGGTTTCATCACTTCCTTCCACTTTCCGGTACGCAACAAGTCAAACCAGCGGCGTCCTTCGCCGGCTAATTCCACTTGCCGTTCACGCAATATATAATTAACGACTTCGTCTTCAGAAGCAAAATCATTTTCAGTCAACGTGTTCAATCCGGCACGGTCACGTACAGTTTTTACTAAATCCAAAGCTTCACCCCATTTTCCCTGATGAGCACGAGCTTCTGCTTGCAACAACATCATATCTGTGTAACGATAAATTGGATAGGCTACTTCGCATGTCTTATTCAAAGAGTTACTGATGTCACCTGCCATATATTTACGCAATTCATTTCCATTCTGGTAATTCTTCACCGTATAATCTTTGCGCAAATCACCTTTCATATCCTTTTCATCAAAGATGCTCATAAACTTGTCGGACATAACTGCCGCACGGTTTCCTGAACCGGAAAACCATTGATACATATAACTGTAACCATTCGTGCCGACTTCATCCATGTTGAAATGAACAAGGAATATTAACTCTCTGGAGTTATATTCATCATTTTCGGGCGTATCATCCGAAGGCTTATTGTTCAGTTCTTCTGTAAACATGGTATGCCAAGTAGCAATGTTAGGTTCGAAGTCTACAAAGCGTCCACCCTTTTTGGAGGCAATAGTTGCCATTTTATCAATGGTTTGGTCAGCCAGATTATATTCTTCAGCCCACATATAAGCGTCCGCCATGATAGCCCATACGCCACAGATAGAAATACGCTTGCGTTCGTAATTCTTATTACGGTTAATCAGGCTTTCCGCCTTTTTCAGGTCAGGAAGAATAACATGTTCCAGAATATAATTCTTATCTGTACGTTCCTTATAGATAGCCTCCGAATACTTTTCAGTAGGTTCTATAAACAAAGGTACGTCTCCCCAGACACGGATAGCATAGAAATAAGCCAGAGCACGCAACGCATACGCTTGTCCGAGGTAATCATTACGGTCTGCCACATCAGGCATACTGATATTAGGAACATATTTGATGGCCAGATTGGTCTGGTTAATCATCTGATACAAGGTCGTCCATTTCGCACATTTCTCGTCCGTAGACATCAGGTTGTTGATCACACGTGCCTGATCGGCCATCACTGGTGCTCCGGGAGCTACGTTATCCGAACGGAACTCACCCCAGTAAAAATAATTCTCGCGTAAAGTGGAACGCAACAGTCCGTAGATTTCATTTATACCTGCCTTAGCGTCGCGGGCGGTCTGCCACATGTCACCTGCCGGGATCTCACTCACCGGTTCCTCATTCAGAAAGTCTGAACAGCTATTCAATGATAGAGCCAGGCATACAGCTCCAACAAAATATTTTATATTCTTCATACGATATCTTCAATTAAAAGTTTGCAGAAAAACCAATACCATATTCTCTCTTTCTCGGATAGCGGTAAGAGTCTTTACCTACCTGCAGAGGATTACTTGTAGAGAATTCAGGATCGAATCCCGAATAGTTGGTCCATGTCAATGCGTTGTTTACAAAAGCGTAGATATTTATATTCTTCAACATCAGCTTCTTTATCCAGTTTTCAGGAAGATCATAGGCTATACGTACGTTCTGCAGACGAATAAAGGAAGCATCTTCCAGATAGAACGAGTTACCCATACGTGCATTGTTATAATCATCATTATACGGACGCGGATAGATTGCCTGGTCACCCGGATGCAACCACATATTATGGATGACTTCCGGCGAAGGAGTGGTTCCGGTATATTTGAACATATTACGATTATGCTCGGCTGCATTATAAATCTGTCCTCCTAATGAATAATAGAATCCGAGATACAAGCTTACGTTTTTCCAAGTTACGGTTGTATTCAAACCACCGGTCACATCAGGCATGGCATTACCAATCACCATACGGTCGTTATCATCAATCACACCGTCGCGGGTTCCTTCCGGTTCTTCCCAGTTGTAATCTCCGCCACGGAACGGTTTGCCGTTCGGTAACGTTTTCTGGCGAATATCACCTGCATATTCCTTTCCATTCAATAAATACTTGTATTGGAATACACCATTTTCAAACACCGGAGTCAGTTGCTCCCAGTTATCCGTAAAAGCATTTGATTCATCATAAGCAAAGACACCGGCACTTTTAAATCCGTAGAAGTCACCTACACGGCCGCCTTCCTGCATCCACCAGATATCACCTTCCATATATGCCTTACCTTCAGACAGCTTTTCAATACGGTTGATGTTTCTGGAGATATTGAAAGAAGCATTCCATTTCCAATCCTTCGTGCGGATAATATCACCGGTAACGGCAATTTCAAACCCGCGGTTGCTCATCTCACCGACATTGGTTTTCATATATGCAAAACCAGACTCCTTAGGTAATTGGTAGTTTGCCAACAAACCGTCTGTGTATTTATCGTAGTAATCGGCAGTAATCGTCAAACGGCTATTCCAGAAATTCAAGTCCAAACCAAGGTTGAACTGTTTAGTTTCCTCCCATTTCAGATTGTCTTTACCGATACGGGTCGGAATAACGCCGCCCACTCCGTCATAGATAGAATTCGGAGAATAAGAATAAATATAATCATAATTTCCGATCGCTTCATTACCGGTGATACCATAACTTACACGAATCTTACCATCTTCCAGGAATTTCTTCGAGAACTTCATGAATTTTTCATCTGAGAAACGCCATCCCACTGACACTGACGGGAAATTACCCCATTTGTTTTCTTTCGCAAAACGAGAAGAACCGTCACGACGCATATTCGCTGTAAACAGGTATCTCCCCAGATAATCATACGTCACACGTGCAAAAACGGAAGCCATGGAGTGATTACTCAATGTAGATCCCGTAGAGGATAAATCCAGATTGGCAGCAAACGCGTTCATTGTATAAATAAAGTCGGTAGAGGAATTCAATCCCACAAAAGTTTCATTTTCATAACGCCATTGTTGAGCACTGACACCCACCATCGCGCTGAAATTATGTCCTTTTATCTTGCGTGCATAAGTGATGAAATCTTCATTCATCCAGTTCCAGTTGAGGTAATTATAAGAATACCCTTTATTCTGTTTCTGCCATTCATCAGTAATAAGACTAGGTTCGAGTTTTTTGCGCTTGTCCAAATAGAAGTTGGCATTTATATTGGCTCTGAACTTCAGGTACTTGTTGAATTTGATTTCAAAGAACTGGAAGAAGTTAGCCTTATAAGAATCCGTAAAGTCAGTGGTATAATTGACCTGTGCAATAGGATTCTTCTGACCATTAAACACCCCGACCAAAGAGCCATCCGGATAATAAGTATTGAAATAAGGACGACGAGTCAACACTGCGCTCAATAACGTACCTTCATTCAGACCTTTCTTTTTAGAATAAGTAAGAGAAATACGGCTACCCATATTCATCCAGTCTGTCGGTGAATAATCGGAGTTGATACGAGTATTTAATCTTTGGAAACCAGTATTGGAAATAATACCCTTCTCGTTATAATAACCGGTATTGATGAAATATTTCAGTTTCTTTGTACCGCCACCTACGCTGATATCCACCTGATCTTTCTGCGCAGTACTTGTAATCATGTCCAGATAATCATTGTCTACATTGAAGAATGAATTCAACGGATCATCCAGAATATCAATACTTTCATCCGGATTACCTCCGCCGTATGTTTCAAAATACTCTTTACGGTACTGGTCGTACAACAGACGCTCTTTACGATTTGCCTGTGGCACCTTATGAGACAATGTACCCCACGAGTGATTATACTTGATATCAATACGGGCTTTACCCTCCTGACCACTCTTGGTAGTGATAATAATCACACCGTTAGCCGAACGGGAACCGTAGATCGCTGCAGAAGCCGCATCCTTCAAAATTTCCATGGAAGTAATATCATTGGTATTGATACCATCGATACTTTCCAAAGGCACACCGTCTACAATATAAAGAGGAGTAACTCCTTCGGCGGAGAAAGTGGATGTACCACGAATTTTAATAGAAGAAGATTCACCGGGTTGTCCCGAGCCGGACACTACCTGTACACCGGCAGTAGTACCTTGCAGTGCTTCAAAAACATTGGTAGCCATCTTCTGCTCAATAGCCTCACTTGAGATGGAAGTAATAGCTCCCGTTACATCACGCTTTTTCATCGTACCATAACCCACCACCACTACTTCGTCCAACAACTTAGCGTTCTCTTCAAGCGTAATATTCATTGTTTTATCTTTCACTACCACATCTTTAGGGGTATACCCCATGAATGAGACAGTCAAAGTAACTCCCTTCTTTGAAACATTCAATGAGAAATTACCATCCAAATCCGTAATTGTCCCATTAGATGTTCCTTTCTCCATCACATTGGCGCCAGGCAAAGGAAATCCTGTTTTATCTACAATAACTCCCTTCACTGCAAACCCGCCTTGAGCATAAGCCGGATGGGCAAGGAAAAAGAGACTCAAGGAAATCAAAAGAAACGACTGCAACAACCGCACTTTTGTCCTACTCTGCAAATTTTTCATAACTAGAATAAAATTAAATTGGTTAATTATCAAGGTTTTACTCACTACTTAATTAATTAGGAGAAATACATTGGCTCTCTCCCGTAAGATGTTATCTTTTATTTATCACATAGATAATCGTCTTTCATAATACTATACAATAATTATTATATTAGAATAAAGATTATACAATACCCGGTCTGCTAAATAAAAGTGTGTGCGGACACACCCAATTAAAGAAAACTCAAGTACAAGCTGGCATGATCCAACGCCACAAAAGTATCGCATTTGAGCATATTGCACCCTATCGAATTGTTCGTTTTATCTAGTCTAAAAATTCAGATGACTTATTTTAATCACTTTACAGAGGGATCGGAAGGGGCATCATGAGATTTCCTATACTGTGTAGGAGCAATATCAAAAAGTTCTTTAAAGCATTTGTTGAAGTATTGAGGATTTCCAAATCCTAACCGGTAAGCAATATCCGAAATGTTCATCTCCGGAGCATTCAGTAGAAAATATGCTGCTTTTTTCAGACGAAGATTCATGATAAAATTATTTGGCGTACTTCCCGTAATACCTTTTATCTTCTGGAATAAGACGGTACGTCCTACTCCCATCTCCCGTGAGAAAGCATCTACACTGAATTCGGGATTTTCCATATTATCTTCCACCACTTGAGTAGCTTGTTCGATAAACTTCTGGTCGAGTTCATTCGTCGCAATCTTCTCCGCTTTGCTATCCAGTTGATGGGCATATTTATTCTGTAAAAGTCTGCGGGTATTAATCAGATTATTGCATTGCATCACCAGCCGCCGCATATTAAATGGCTTCACCACATAAATATCCGCTCCAATTCTCAATCCTTCCAACTCACGTTCGGGAGCACTAAGGGCAGTCAGAAGAACGACAGGGATATGGCAGGTTTCTATATTGTTCTTGATCTTGGCACATAACTCTGTTCCGGGCATTCCGGGCATCATGATATCCGAAATAACCAGGTCGGGTTGCATTACCTTTACTTTCTCGTACCCTTCCTTGCCATCACTTGCAGTTTCAACCGTATACAACGGAGAGAAGATATCTACAAGGATATTTCTGATTTCTTCATTATCATCAATCACCAGTAATTTACAGTCAGTAGTCCCGCTTTCACTTTGGGCTGACTGCACCTCTTTAACCAGCAGTTCTTTGTCTTCCGAATAATAAATATATTCCTTATCCTGCTCCGGTTCAACCCGGGCGACAGAAGAATCAAAGTGAGCATCCCCTTTTTTCAGAGTGACCTTAAAACAAGAACCTTTTCCCAGCTGACTTTCTACTGTTATATCTCCCTGGTGGGCTTTCACAATACCCTGACTCAAAGCCAGCCCGATACCAGTTCCTCCATACTGTCCTATATTCTCAACCTGATAGAACCGCTCGAATATCTTAACATAGTCTTCCTCGGATATTCCCGCACCATTATCGGAAACGGAAAACATACATTCCTCCGTTCCATCAGCCAATTCCATACGGATAGTTCCACCGTCTGAAGTATATTTAAAAGCATTAGACAGCAAGTTATTAACCACCTTCTGTATTTGCATCCGGTCTCCCCACACGAGGCATTGCTCGCAGTCGGCATGCAAAACAAACGAAATATTCCTGTTAGCAGCCAACTCCTTAAACAATACATAATGCTCTTTGAGCAAAGAATATAAGTCAAATTGAGAAACTTTCAGTTTCAAAAGTCCCTGCTCCTGTTTCCGGAAATCAAGCAACTCCGTAATCAATGATTTCAGGTTACCTGCATTTTTATGTATATTCAACAGTTTCGAATAAGCATAGGTAGACAATTTGCCGGAATTCAGCAACAGATCAACCTGCCCCAGGATAAGAGTGATCGGAGTTCTGATTTCATGCGAGATATTCGTGAAGAAACGAAGTTTGGATTGATTCATCTCTTCAATGTATTGTTTCTCGCGAAGTTCAAAATCCAATGAAGTTTTCAGGAACAGACGGATTCTATATTCTCTCACGATGAAGAATAGAATAGTCAGAATCACGCATACATAAATAGTATAGGCCCACCAAGTAGCATAGAAAGGTGGCGTAATCGTTATATCCAGCGATCTGATTACTTCCGGGAAGTTCTTCAGCCTGATCTCAAAGACATAATCACCCGGAGAGATATTTGTATAAGTAATGTCATTTCCCAGACGGTTCTCGCTCCATTCATCATTATACCCCATCAACCGATATTCTACCTCACCACCGCCTATATGCAGAAAATTATCTGTTGAGAAACCGATAGAAAACACATTTTGCAAGTAATTCAATTTGATCCGTCCGGTATAGGCAAAGGATTTATTTAAAATACCGGTTTGATCGCCTGTTGTTATCTCTTTGTTGTTGACATACAAATGAGCCAACTCCAGATCGTATATTTTCGGAGGATAATACAGACTACTTTCACGAATGGTTACCAATCCGGTAGCTCCTCCCATATAAATATCATGGTTGCGGGATACATGCATGGATTTCCGGTTCACAAGAGTCAGCGGGAATCCGGTTTTAGAATTGAAGTTTACCACTTTCCTCTCTTTCTGTTCCAGCATTGACAATCCATGCCCGGTACCAATCAATAAATTCCCGGAAGGGGTTTCCCCCAGTACCCTGATATTTTCTCCCGACAACACACTTTCAGAAGTATGTAAACGAAACAAACGTTCTTTCTTATCCAGCAAGAAAAGTCCGTTGCCATGTGTCCCTACCCAAATATTTCCCTTTCGATCTTCATAGATAACATTGACCAACTCTTTTTGAGATCTGACCCGTTTCTTCAGACTTATCCTATAGGTTTCAAACCGCTTTTCATCAATCACATAGGCTACACAACCGTCGTCGGCAGCAAACCATAATCTGTTTTTCGAATCAAGCAATAGGGTGTTATAATTATGTGTAAACAGTTCCTTCTGATGAAACAACACCTCGGATTTCAAGGTCTGTTTATCCAAACTCACAATAGCGGATGTTGTCCCGACATACAATTTACGAGGAGTATCCGCCAAGGCAAACAGGGCTTCTCCTACACTTTCTTCTCCAAGCGGTTCGAGATTATAGATATCATTCCGATAGTTATTAAGATGAAAACAATTCACCTTATTGGTAAAGTCGGCTGCAATCCATAAGCAATTATTAGCCTCATCAAAAACAACATCTTTCAGGTAGTCCGTACTGAAATGATATCCCGTATGCGCATTAAAATGCTTGAACTTTCCCTGTTCCGGTTGATATAAATCTAATCCCCCTCCTTCCGTACAAATCCAGATATTTCCGACTTTATCTTCTGCCATAGCACCGACCACCGGAAAAGACAATCCGGTGTCCGAAGCATGATAATGCACAAAATGCTGATATTCCGGAGAGAAGAAGTTTACCCCTCCCCAATAAGTCCCCACCCAAACAGTTCCTTGTTTGTCGGTATAAAGAGACGTCACCGAACGATTGGACATAGCACCCACCCGGTTAGGATCAGCCTGATAATGGAATATTTTCCCGGTAGCCACTTCAATCTTACTCAATCCACTTCTGTAGCCTACCCATATATTCCCTTCCAAATCCTGACATAACGCTCTCGCCATATCGTCCCGAACCGTGTAAACACTCTTATCATTATATTCATAGTGATGTATGATCGTACCTTGAGGTGAAAAACAGAAAACGCCCTGATCCTGCGAACCAATCCAGATATTCTGGTCGTTACTTTTTATCAGTTTCATCACTTTAATTCCGGGCAAGTGAAGTGACATCGATCCGCAAGTATCTACACGCATCACCCCACCCTCTTTCAAAGCAATCCAGAGACTTCCTTCGGAACCTTCCACCATCGTCGGGCCACTATCCGGCAGCTGCAAATCGGCATACATCGGTTTCAAGAGGCGGGTATTCTTATCGTATAAGAACAGTTTCCCTCCTTCTGCAATCCACACTCCCGTCTTTCCTTTGGCAAGAGTGGAGGGAGAAGTCACCGGAAGAATATAATATTTTTCTGTTTCAAGGTCGAACTGGAAAAGTCCGGTAGAGGTCAACAGGAAAAGACTTCCCTGACCGTCTTCCACCATTTGAGTCACATATAAATTACCATAACTGATAGAGTCGTTATGAAAGTGGTTGAAGACTTTGATGTGATTGCCATCGAAACAATTCAGCCCGTCCAGAGTGGCAATCCATATACGCGATTTCTCATCCTGGCAAATATCGCTCACCGTTATTTGCGACAATCCATCTTCCACACCCAATGTTCTGAACTTGTATTCCTGTGACCGGAGTGGAAATACAAATCCAAAAAGAGATAGCAGAATAAAAAAATGGATCTTAGATAGTCTTTGTTCGCGCATATCAAGAATGATGGTTTATAGCACACATTAATCTCGTCACAAAAGTAACAGTTTTTATGATATTCCCAAAATCAGAGCAAAATAACTGATAGATATAGACTTCACCCTATTTTATTCTTCCCGTCCGAACGAACGATATTCCAACGGGGTAAGCCCTGTACGTTTCTTGAAAAAAGAGAAAAAATATTCAGTAGACTGGAAACCCAGAAAAAAAGAAATCTCTTTCACGGATTGGGAAGTTCCTACTAACATTTGTTTGGCTTTACGGAGTTTCAATTCCTGGAAATATTTGGCAGGAGCATAACCAGTATACTCCTTGAAAACACGTCGAAACCATGAATAACTGATGTTAAGCCGCATTGCTAACTCTTCCGGATCTACATTACCGGAAACATTTTCATTCATGATGATTTTCGCCTGTTCTATCTTCTGATCCACATCACTCATCTCGAAAACTTTATTCTTGGAGACAGAAAGAATCATACCTATCATGTGGAGCACAATCCCGGAAAGATATTGTTGCGCGGAAATCTTATCCGCTTCAGCTACAGCAAGAGCACGGGAGAACAAGGAAACCAACTCTTCATTAATACCGATTTCCAATATTTGCTGCTCCTGCGACAAAAAAGCATCATTAACGATGGCATCTATCATTGGCCCCTCAAAGCCGATGTAATATTCCGTCCAACCAGTCTGCCGTAACGGGCGGTAAGTATGCCATTGCCCGGGAAACAATACCATCAGCCGGCCTTTACAAACCTGCTTTTCAGAAGTGGAATCGGATGAAAACAAACCACGCCCTTTTGTGATATAGACCAACTGATATTCGCGAAGCACCCTTCCTTTTTCCGCATTAAAAAAGTAACCGGAGGGATGCTCTTTCAATGGATAAGGTGAATCAGGAGGGATAGACTGATAGCCGACGGTATTCACCCACAGCCCGAATTTACGGTCCATGTCATTTACAATCAGATATTTAAATTCCAATCCCAAACTATTATCCTCGATCATATCAGAGTGTTTTCATGTAATTGAGTTGGACAAAAATAGGAATTATTTTCAGAAAACACATGCAAGGGTATAAAAAAACATCCGGAGTGTACTTTCAAGTATCCCCGGATGTTTATATAAAAACAAACTTTACTATGACGAGATTTAGAATGCTTTATGATACAAGGCTTCAATATCCGCTACCGAAGTAGGACGAGGATTACCACCTGTACAAACATCATTGAAAGCAGCTACAGCCAATGCAGGAATGTCTTCTTCTTTCACATTGATTTCATGCAATTTCTGTGGGATATTAATGCTGATAGAAAGTGCTTTCACAGCTTCAATAGCAGCTTTAACGCCCTCCGCTTCACTCATTCCGGTAGTGTCCACTCCCATTGCTTTCGCAATATGGATATATTTCGGAGCTGCCGGAGATTCAGCATTGTATTCCATCACATACGGCAACAGCAAGGCATTAGCTACCCCGTGAGGAGTATCATAGAATGCACCCAACGGATGAGCCATTGAATGAACTATTCCCAAACCGACATTCGAGAATCCCATACCGGCAATATATTGTGCCTGCGACATTGCTTCGCGGGCTGCCACATCTTTACCATTGTCTACGGCTGCTTTCAGATTTTGTGCAATCATCTCAATAGCCTTCAATTCGAACATATCGCTCATTACCCAGGCACCGGGAGTAATATAACTTTCGATGGCATGTGTCAAAGCATCCATACCGGTAGCGGCAGTAAGCCCCTTCGGCATTGAGTACATCAGTTCGGGGTCTACGATAGCCACGGCAGGGATGTCGTTCGGGTCTACGCAAACCATCTTCTTACGGGCATCTTCATCAATAATCACATAATTGATAGTTACCTCGGCAGCCGTTCCGGCAGTAGTAGGCAGTGCAAAGGTAGGTACAGCTTTGTGTTTGGTATCAGCTACACCTTCCAGAGACTTCACATCCGCAAAATCCGGGTTATTCACAACAATACCGATTCCTTTGGCAGTATCGATAGAAGAGCCACCACCCAAAGCAACGATAAAATCGGCTCCGGAAGCTTTGTAAGCTGCCACACCGTTTTGCACATTTGCAATAGTAGGGTTAGCCTTTACATCGCTATAAAGTTCGTAAGGAATCTGGTTCTCATCAAATACTTTAATGATTTCAGCAGCCACACCAAACTTGATAAGGTCTTTATCTGTTACAAAAAAGGCTTTCTTAAAGCCACGTCTAGCTGCTTCCACAGCAATCACACTTCGGCATCCGGCACCGAAGTAAGAAGTTTCGTTTAAAATAATTCGATTCATGGTTGTGCTATTTGTTGTTTTATTTAGGCAGATTGAAAGCAACAGTCATTTCTTTCATCTGTTCCTGACTCATACCATCCGGCTCGAAGCCCATATTTTTCGCTGCGATATAGATGAGAGCCGATTTATTAAGTACATCGATCTGATCGAACGCCTGCATCGCATCGCAATCAACTGCAAATACACCATGTTTCTCCCACATCACAACATCATAATCCTGCAATTCCTTGATGGTAGCTTCCGCCAATTCTACAGAACTAGGCAATTTATAAGGAATGATACCCAAACCACGCGGGCAGAATGCCTTTGTTTCGGGAATCATACTCCATAACAAATTAGTAGCCACATCTTTTTCCAGGAACTTCGGACAATGTGTCATGGCAATCAGTTCGATCGGGTGTGTATGTACAGATGCTTTATAAGGAGAGTTTTTACTCAACAGGTCATTATGTACGCTCAAGTGAGAAGGCAATTCCGATGTCGGAGCCACAGCCTCGTCCGCAATAATTACGTAGCTGGCACAGTCGTCCAGAATACGGATTACCGAACCATTTTCCATCGGCCAGCGAGCTAAATCACGCATGCGTTTATTAGTTCCCTTGCAATAGAAATAACATCCTTTCAGATAAGGAAGAGTCACACCGATAGATTTAACTTCACTGATCGGTTTCATCTGACGGATTTCATCGTCTACAAACTCTGTGATATTAACAGTGATATTACCACCGTTACGTTCAGCCCATCCTTTCTGCCACAAGTATCCGGCAACTTCTGCTACCTTGTTTACTTCTTTGGCAAGTCCCGGACGATTCTCTAAAATTGATTTCATTCTATATATAATTTTAATTAGGCATGGATTACACTGATTTCGTCGCAAGTTATAAAAAAACCGCGTAATCCATGTAATCCACACCTAAATTTTTTAAAACAAATTTGGGAACACTAATGAGAAGATAAGTACGATCAGACCAGCTATCAGCACAGTTATGGTCTTGTTTGACACACCTTTCCATTCTTTCAGAATAATTCCCCAAACATTACTAAATGTGACATTCAATGCCATCAAAATACACCAGGAGAAAGCCAGCAATACCGGACTTTCCGTAAGGAAACTCTTACCCATTTCCAGTCCGAAGAACTGCATGTACCATAATACGCCAGCCAACGCACAAAAAACTAAATTATTGCCCCATACTTTTCCTTTAGCATAGTCACCCATCGATTTATTAGCCACATTCTGTTGCAGGCAGTAAACTGCATTTGTCAGGAACCCGCCAAATGTAACCAGGAAAATCACCGGGAGACCGGCGTAAAGTCCTTCCACTCCACCGGCTAAGGCAGCTTCCTTGATAGGTGTTCCTGCATCCAGTCCCAAAGCGAAGCAAGCACTCATGACACCGGCCAGGAGTGCAACCAGTAACCCTTTTGTCAATGCAAAGTCTTTTACAGCAGCACGTTTTTCTTCTTCGCTCATGTTTTGCGCACGCAAACTACCGGCATACCCGATAATAGCAATACCTGCCAACGTGATGCAAACACCCAACAAAAGAATCAGCCCGTTACCTTCAAACAAGTTTGTACCTGCAAAAAGAGCCGGAAGAAGGGTTCCGAAACCGGCACAAGTCCCTAATGAGATACTCTGTCCCAGTGCAACCCCCAAATAGCGCATGGAAAGTCCGAAAGTCAAACCTCCTACTCCCCACAATATACCATAAAAGATGCTCATTCCAGCACCTCCCGCTCCCCACAAGTCGAACAAACTGCTCTCTTGGGGTACACCCAGTAGTGAACCCAGAAACGGGAACACTAACCAGGCAAATACACCTTGTATTAACCAGAAGCTTTCCCAGCTCCATTCCTTTACCTTCTTAATAGGCACATAAGAACTGGACTGGCAAAAGCTACCGATGGCTATAATCAATAAGCCGATTAAAATTTCCATAACTTATCGTTTAGAAGTTACTTCGGCTTCGTACTTTTCAATTTCTGCAATGAAATCTTCACCTACAGGAACATTGTTCTTCAAGCAGAACATATCCCAAACAGCATTCCAAGGCAGCGCTTTCTCTTCTTCGAGCAGAGCCAGACGCTGGAATCCCTGTCCGTTTGCTTCGTATTCACGCAACTTCGCAATCGGTTCGAGCAAAGCACGAGTCATACATTTCTGTGCTGCACGGCTACCAATCACATAAGCGCCAATACGGTTGATAGATGCGTCGAAATAGTCAAGACCATAATGTACACGGTCCAAAGCACCGCAGCGAACGATTTCGCTGAACAGTTCCATTGTCGGATCATCCATGATAGTAACGTGGTCTGAATCCCAACGAACCGGACGGCTTACGTGCAACATCAATTCAGGCACATAAAGCAACAGTGAAGATACTTTATCAGCTACACTTTCTGTCGGGTGGAAGTGACCGGTATCCAAAGTAATCATCTTATTGCGAGAAGCACCGTAACCGATATAGAAGTCGTTAGAACCTACCGTGTAGCTTTCCAGGCCGATACCGAACACCTTAGATTCGATACAATCTTTCATATTCTTATATTCGGTAGCGAAAATCTGATCCAAAGAATCTTTCAACAACGCACGATATTTCATTCGGTTTACAGTGATATCCTTGCTTCCGTCATGCACCCAAAGGTTCATGATACATGGATCGCCCTGTGCCTTACCCATTTCTTCTGCAACTACACGACAACGTTTGGTATGTTCAATCCAGAACTGACGGATACCTTCATCAGGATTAGAAAGTGACAAGTCACCTGATTTCGGATGAGAGAAAGAAGTAGAGTTGAAGTCAAGTTTCATGTTATGTTCTTTACCCCATTCTATCCAACTCTTGAAATGTTCCGGTTCCACTTGGTCACGGTCTACCACCTTACCTTGGAAATCTCCATAGATTTCATGCAAGTTCAAACGATGAGTACCCGGGATATAAGAAGCAGCTTTCAAGATGTCAGCACGCAGTTCATCAATGTTACGAGCTTTGCCCGGATAATTACCGGTTGCCTGGATACCTCCGGTCAATAAACCGGCCTGTACTTCAAATCCTGCAACGTCATCAGCCTGCCAGCAGTGAAGTGACAGATGAAAATCCTGCATAGTTTTCAATACTTTTTCGGTGTCTACACCTACTGCTGCATAACGTTCCACAGCAATTTCATACGCTTTCTGAATCAGTTCTTCTTTTTTCATGATATTCTATTAGTTTTAAAAATGATTATTCTGTCGATCGTTCTATTTATTTCCGAACGCAATTTTTAAAATGGATATAAGCCGCATCCCAAGCTTCCGTGTCTTGTGGTTGATAAGTCTTCAACGGGATAGAACGGTTAATTAACTGCCGCATACCGGCAACATCCGTCGCTTCGCCTGCCGCCATGGCCTGAATCATCACATTACCGATGGCTGTTGCTTCAGATGGACCGGCTACCACAGGAATTCCTATCGCATTGGCAGTAAACTGGTTCAGCAAATCATTCCGGCTACCTCCGCCAATCACGTGCAATGTTTCAATCGGACGGGGAGAAAGTGAACGCAAATTCTCCAACACCTGGCGATAACGCAAAGCCAAACTTTCAAAGATGCAACGCACTACTTGTCCGCGTTTCTCGGGAACCGACTGTCCGGTAGCCCGGCAATATTCTGTAATAGCTTTTTCCATGTCCGCAGGATTCGCGAAACAGTCATCATCCGGATTAATCAGACTACGGAACGGTTCACAAGCATCCGCCTCACTGATTAATTCAGGATAACTTGTATCTCCCCAATTCAGACGGCAACGTTCCAGCAACCACATTCCACAGATATTCTTCAATAGACGGATAGTTCCTTCCACACCACCTTCATTGGTAAAGTTCAACGCTTCCGTTTCGGCATTAATCACCGGAGCATCCGTTTCAACTCCCATCAGTGACCAGGTTCCGCTACTCAAATAAGCAAAGTTGCGATCCAATGCCGGAACGGCAGCAACAGCAGAACCGGTATCATGGCCGGCTACCGCAATCACAGGAATTGCACCCAGTCCGGTTATCTTTTGCACTTCTTCCGTCAATACTCCCACCTTTTCACCCGGGAATACAAAACGGCCGAAATTCTTCTCACTCAATCCTACCGCTTTCAGCAACTCCGGCTCCAAACGTCGTGTCTGTGCATTCACCAGCTGGGCTGTCGAAGCAATCGTATATTCCGTCACCATCTCTCCGGTAAGCATATAACTCAACGCATCCGGCATAAACAGAATTTTATCTGCCGCCTCCAACGCACTGTCGTGATTGCGACGTAAAGTATCTAATTGGAAAAGTGAATTAAAATTCATAATCTGAATACCCGTTTTACCATACACTTTGCTACGGGAAATACGGGAGAAAAGAGCATCCGGTGCTCCTACTGTATGCGGGTCACGATATGCATAAGGCTGGCGAAGCAAGTTACCGTCTTTTCCGACACATACAAAATCCACTCCCCAGGTATCGATACCGATAGAAGCAATGGATTCGCCACGATGAGCAACCAACTTCAATCCGTCAATAATGTGACGATATAATGCATAAATATCCCAATAGAAATGTCCACCTACTTCAATCAGGTGGTTAGGAAAACGATTAATCTCTTCCAGATTCAATCCGCCTTCAATGAAAGTTCCTAAGATTGTACGGCCGCTCGTTGCGCCCAGGTCGACTGCAAAAAAGTTTTGTTTCATGGTATTCTGTCTATATATTTAAGGTATCCATTTACCTACATGGCAAAGATAGGCGATTCCCTCCTCCTTTTCCTTATGTATTTTGATTGAAAGGGTATACATTTTGACACAAAAGACAAAAGACACAATACAATTGCAAATATAAACAGATTCACATTTTCCCTACACCTCTGTATAGGTACTAATAAACGGTATAAAGCCATCTTTGCTAAATGGATTTATACCGTTTACAATATATAAAATACCTATTTTATGATGAAATGATTAAGATCTACTTTCTTTTTACTATAATATGAGTTGTTACACGACGTTGTCCATAGTGGTTAAAGACTCCATTATCAGTAGGATAATTGACAACATCTGTTTTTGCCGCTCCTTTCCCCTTCACATACATAGTAGTAGATCCACCACCATCCATATTAAGTGCATATTGAGGATTGAAATGCTTTTTGAGGAATAAGGTTACTTCTTTTGCGCTCATACCTTCCGCCTTACCAGCCCAGCGCCCATCAATAGTGACTAACAACAAATCTTTATCCTCTGTCACAGCAACCACCGTACGAGGATGACGTACTCCTTGATGTCTGCGATAATCTTCATAGTCAAAAGACTCCAATTGTTCCATAGTATAATTACCAACAAAAGTTTCACCTAACGGATTGTAATCGTCAATCAGTGTGGGGGCACTAGCTAACAAATACTTTGCAGAATGTTGTTTATATGTATCAATTGCAGCCTTTCCATTTCTGCCGCCATATATAATTCCAATATCAGATTTTCCATCCGAATAAAGCGCACCATCATGTTTCCAGTATCGTAAATGTCCCTCCGGTAGTGTCACTTCAGAGATATTAGTTCCATTGATACGAATATAAATAGCTTCCTGTTCATACCCACCATTAATACCACCAATAGCCCCACGTACTTGTGCTGTAGTTGAAAGAGAATCTCCATTATTATATGTAAATTCAACTTTGTACTTATTGGAAAGTAAATCAATTTCCAGCACATTTACAATCTGTTGAGCCTTACTCACATCGTCATACCGTTCATAGTTATAATAAATAAAACCATCATCGATAGAATCAATTTTCCATTCATCTTGGACATTCTTCTGTAGAGTCGGAACTTTTACAACGGAAGGGTTGTCCGGTTCGTCCGGTTCATTTGGTGTTACCGGCTCTGTAACATCCGGTGTTTTGGGGTCATCATTGATCCCATCACTTCCACAAGCGACAACTAGACAAAAAAATACGGATAAAAAAGCAATTGTTAACTTCGTAAACTTCATAATATAATTTTTTAAATAAACATATAGATTCCCTATTCGTATCATTACTTATCATTAAAAGATTTCAATAATGGAGTTACGCCTGAAAGATCCCATATATCTGTAGACCAACCTATTTTCTTAGCAGCATCTACACTATTTTCCGTAGTAATACCATGGCAAATTGCAGTTTTATTGTTACCCCAATCATAAGTTCCGGCAGTATTAGCATCGGCCCCCGTCATACCTTTGTTGGGTCCCCATGCGATAATCATATCTTTTTTCGCATAACAATCCGTAGCCTTCGTATAGGTATTTGACTGCCATCCAATAACACGTCCTGATACAGGTTCACCATCAATCTGTTCATTCCAAGCGATACAACCTTTTATTGTAGGATTATTGCCATTAAGTCCTCCGGCAATACCACCTGCATTTCCTGTACTATAAAGAGTTCCTGTCGCAAAACAGTTTTCAACAACTACAGCATTCCTTGGTTCAGCAACAATACCACCGGCACGAGAAGACCCGATTACTTTTACATCTGCATAACAATTCCGTACAGTACCTTTAGCAAAAATGCCACCAATACCACCCACTTGCTGTATGCCACTTACAGTACCAGACACATATACATTTTCAATCAAACACTCCAAAGCATTTGTTCCCAAATAACCGGCAACAATACCCGTACAAGAAGAACCATATCCAATAACTTCCGCATTTTCAAAGCGCACATTACGACATGAACCATTCATTACCCCAAAGAAACTGGCGTACCGAGAACTGATCTCACAATGTAAATTTCTAATCGTATGTCCCTTACCATCAAAATGAATCTTTATATCAAAACGGTCAACAGGCTCACCCGTATTCAGCGGTTTCCAGTCAATGCCAGTCATATCAACATCATTCGTCATTTCGAAATAATAAGTTTTATCAAGTTCTACAACAGACATCATGTTCCTCATATGATTCCTATTGCTAATCAAATAAGGATTATCAACCGTTCCATCACCACCGTCAAATAAAGAAGAAGCTGCAACATAGATCACAGTAGACA
This sequence comes from Bacteroides sp. MSSM.1001136sp1_RTP21357st2_D2_RTP21359_211015, assembly GCF_040913205.1. Lineage (NCBI taxonomy): Bacteria > Pseudomonadati > Bacteroidota > Bacteroidia > Bacteroidales > Bacteroidaceae > Bacteroides > Bacteroides sp. MSSM.1001136sp1_RTP21357st2_D2_RTP21359_211015. The sequence continues at coordinate 111,043 of NZ_JBDFVF010000012.1, forward strand.
CTGTACCTTCGCCTTCATGATCATACTGTCCATTTCCAACCGGATGATTCACTACGCCTTTACCTGATGTCCATAGCGTGGAAGAACTTCCGTCAGCCAAACAAACCGCATTCTTCATCCCCAATGCTTTGGCAATAAAAGCTGCCTCCTCAAGTGTTTCACCATCAGCATTTCCCGTTATAGCACCATCAATAGTAAGCAGCATCATTTTTCCCTGAGCAGTTATCCCAATCACAGACCGAGCCATACGTTGTGTATAAATAGCATCTTGAGGAAACGAACACACTTTCCCTTCCATAAGTAACATTGGACCTGATGCTAAAGCTGATTCATATTCATCTTCCACATCCGTATAATCTGAAAACGTACAAGACTTCACATCTACAGAACCTTCCGCATCAATAGCAATCACTCCGTTCACTTTACTGGCAGATTCGATCGTAGGCGCAACCTTCACCACCTTATCCACCATAGTAAATGTAGACGGATTTCCGGAAATAGAATAACTGCCATTGATAGCAAACAATGCTTTTTTATCTTTAGCAATCATACTAGTTTTGGCAGGAGTATCACATACAGCAACTCTGGTAGAAAACATAGTCGTCGGATATACCACATAAGAAACGCTTTGGGTAGTCCCCCACATGCTCGCTTGTGCCGTACAAACAGCTGCCCCGTTACCTAAATCCGTTTTTTCCCAAGATGCTCTCATAAGAGCCAATGAATCCACATCCCATTTAATTTCTTGGTTGAAATCTTTTTTCAACATTTCGCTATAATCTGAATTATCTCCAGAGTCACTACAACTATAGACTAACGCCAATAGAAAAGACATATATAAATATTTCATTTTCATTATTTTCTCCATTTAAAATTAAAAAATAAGTCCATCATTCCAACCCGGGTTCTGCGTTAATGCTCCATTGGTTAAAACACGATCCTTTGTTGGTATCGGGTACAAGTAATCCTTGTCCTCATTCCATACTCTTTTGATACTTTGATGAATAATCAAATTACCACTTGTCTCATGATCCAAGCTAAGTTCACCACCTATCTCAAACTGATCTACACAAGAAGAGTTTCCTTTATCAGTACTCAAATACAGATAAACATCATTCGTTCCATCACCGTCCAAATCATATTCACCCGGACCGGGAAAATAAATACCAAGAAATGGTTTTTCAAATATTTTACCTTCCTTCCAACGCATGATATCATAATATCTAAAGCCTTCCATTACCAGTTCTATAGCGCGTTCACGTCTAATTTCAAGGATAATCCCCTGATTATCGTCACTTTCCACGTGCGGATACCACTCCTTCAAATAAGGGTCCGGATTAGCATTTGCTGTTGCCATTAATAAATTCGGCATATTTACACGAGCCCTTAGCTTATTAATTGTTTTATTCAAATCATCCTGAGTCAATGTCCCCAATTCTGCTTTTGCTTCCGCACAATTCAAATAAACTTCGGCTGTACGAAACAATGGCAAATCAGATTCAGAAGACATATCATATTTAACTCCACAATCGTACTTCTTCAGATGATACCCTAATTTTGCCAACTTAAAGTTTGGCAGATATTTTTTCCCGTCATCACGTACATATCCTGCTGCACGAATCGTTTGTGTCAGACGCGGATCACGGTTTTTCATCTCTTCCACAAATCCAATAGTCTCATAATTACTCTTATCTGTAAAACGAGAACCATCTTTCATCAGATAAGAATTAACAAAACGCTTTGTCACACCTGAATTTGCCTCACCAGGAGAATTGCAAAATGCCTGTACAATATTAGTCAATCCCAAAGCTGCATTGTAATCTTTCGCCAGGATTATTTCCGTGGGTTCAGCATTCAAAGAGCCAAATAAATTGAAATAAGGGGTAGAACCTGCCGTATAAACTGTATAACCACTCTCATTGATAAAGATATCCGATGCGGATGCACATTCACGAAGATACTTTTCCCAATCATTCAAACCATGATACTTTCGAAATGTACCTTCAAACAAACAAATTCTGGATTTTAAAGCCAAAGCAGTCCAACGAGTCACCCGGTATACATCTTTTTGTTTTCTCAAATTATCAATCGCGAAATCAATGTCCTCCAATACTTTCCCCATTACAAACTCACGAGAATCTCTAGGTTTACTCAAAGCTTCCGTATCAGCACTTCCAATCACATAATCATACCATGGCACATCTCCAAAACGCCTCACCTTTACAAAATAAAAATAAGCTCTAAAAAAACGTGCCAAACCTTCATAATGATTCCGTACTTCCTCATTCTGGCAACGATAAATGTTCTCCAGGCAGAAATTAATATCACGAAGGGCTCCCCAACCCCAACCATCGAAATTAGAATCTGTTTCAGGTATAGTGCGTTGCCCGCTAATCGCTTTTTCCAAGATAGGCTGAATAATTACATCACCGTAATCTTTAAACACTCCTGTACCCGAAATACAAGCGACATAGAAATTGTTTGAATACAATTCTAACTCGTTTTCTGTTGTAAAGAATGTTTCCGGTGTAATTTTATCTTCCGGAAATTTATCCAAAATACTTTCACAAGAAATCATTGCCATCAGAGGCAAGAGCATCCATATTTTATATTTTATACTACTCATATTATCCTAGTTTTTATTTTCCATTAAAAAGTCACATCAATTCCAAATGAATAGGTCTTACTCATTGGATAAGAAGTCACGTTCGTATGACCACTTTTCCAGCTCGTAGAAGCCCCAGCATGTTCCGGATCAATATAATTACTATGTAAAGGGCTGAATGTAAAAAGATTCTCTCCACTAAAATAAACCCTGACACGTTCCATATGCAAAGCCTTTAGCCAAGTACGTGGCAAAGAGTAACCGACTGTTACATTTTTAAGACGGCAATAAGCCACATTTTGCAAATAGCGAGTATTAGGTTTAGACAACTCACGTGGATTAACATCCAATGCCACATAGCCTCTCGGACGTGGGAAATAAGCATCCGGATTATCTTCTGACCAAACATCTGTCAAGAAATCCTTCGGAATAAAAGTACAATAAGGACGGGCATAGGGACCCCAGAACAGACTAGTTTCACCATTGGGATACCAATGTTGGCGACCGACGCCTTGCAACAAAGCAGAAAAATCAATTCCATTCCAATCTGCAGCTAATCTGACAGAATATGTATATCTTGGTAAAGAATTTCCAATCACTTTCTGATCCTTCACATCGTTTGCCGATAAAGTAGGAGAAATAATATTATCGCCATCCAAGTCCACATATTTCACATCCCCCGCATGGAGACCTTGAGATTTTACAGAAATATTCAATATATTATTTACGTAACTCTGATTTACCGGATAGTTTTCAGCTTCTTCATCAGTTTTGAAGAGACCATCAACAACATATCCCCAAATCTCTCCCAGTTGTTGTCCTTCATATGGAGTGCCCAATGTTTTGTTATCATTGTTATACTTTGTCACTTTAGTCGTATTATCAGCCAAGCCTAGTACGACAGAATAATGGAACGCTTTTCCCTTTAGATTAAAAGAATCATTCCAACTAATCGATGCTTCCCAACCTTTCGTACGTAAGTTAGCAGCATTTGTTTTTGGAGAAGAAGCACCATATACATTCGGAAGATCCTTGGAAGCCATCAACATATCTTTCGTATCACGTACATATATATCAGCCGTCATATTCAAACGATTATTCAATAGTCCGAGATCCAAACCGATATTTTTTGTAACAACCGTTTCCCAAGTGAAATCAGAAGCATTCGGAGCAGAGATACTAGCACCTGACGCTTTATTTTTATCACCAAAAGCATAAGAAATTGTACCACCAGAAGATATAGTCTGCAAATAGTCATAATATCCGACTTGTTGGTTTCCTAATGCTCCCAAAGAAAAGCGTAATTTCAAATTACTAATTTGTTTACGTAATGGTGCAAAGAACTTTTCTTCATTAATTCTCCACCCGGCAGAAACTGAAGGAAAAAAGCCATAGCGATGTCCCCGGGCAAACCGTGAACTACCATCATAGCGTCCGCTAAATTCAAATAAATATCTATTTTTATAGTCATAATTCAAACGATAAAAAAGACCGAAAAGAGCATATCTATTTTTACCACCCGCAATACTCATTTCATCACCATTAGCTAAATTAAAATCAGTTAAATCTTCGGACAATAAATCATTACGTTGTATTTTGATGTCTTTAAAAAATTTAGTTTCATAATTGACACCGGCAGTTGCACTTACATGGTGCACATCGGCAAATGTATTTGTATAATTTCCATAAATATTGTATGAATGAAACCAATCATGATTAGAACGTTCATAAAGAGTATTAAGGCCATAACCATCTGTTTTCCAAAGAACTTCTCCGGGTACACGTGAATATGGATAATTAGCACTACGATTCATTGCCGTATATTCATGTTGAGCAAACGAATAATTAGCCGTCACCGTTACATTCTTAACAGGTGTCATTACCGCCTCAAAGGTGGTATTAAAAAAGTAATTAGTATCCTCATTCTTGTGTTTACCGTATTCAAGAATTGCACTAAGATCATTAGCAGGGCGATATCCTCCTGTAATAACTGTTGCATTCCCCATATATGTACCATCCGGATTGATTGGAACAATAGAAGCTAAGGCATGCTTACTTATCGCATCAAAAAGATTGTTAATAGCACCTGGCCCCGGAAATGGATAAGAATCCTTTTTGTATGACGTATTATTACTTATCTTCAACCATGGAGCAATCTCAATACTTACCTTGGAACGGAAATTGTATTTAGTGAAACTATCCATATTTTTCCGAATAACTCCTTTCTGATCATAATAAGCACCGGAAAGGAAATAGTGCACTTTCTTATTGCCACCACTGACACTAATATTGTGTTCCCATGTAGGACGAGACTCATCCATGAAGTAGTTATACCAATCAAAGTTACCATAATATTTATATTCACCATCTTTGATAACCACCCACGGTCGTTCCGGATTTTCCGTTTTATCATTACGCCGGATCCACATTTCATAATAATCTTCATCATTATAATTCGTATAGTTAGAACCTTGATAGGTAGAATAAAACATATCATTGATAGCCGCCGAATAATAACCGCGAGTCTCAAAATCTCTGGAAACTGTAGGTGAGCCAAAGCTATAACGTCCGTTATAAGAAACACGTGTTTTATCATCATTACCAGATTTTGTTGTAACCAAAATTACTCCATAAGCTGCACGAGCCCCATATACAGCAGCAGAAGAAGCATCTTTCAATACACTAATAGACTCCACATCATTGGGATTCACTGCATCGATAGTACCTTCTACACCATCAACTAATATCAAAGGCGTGGCACTACTACTGATAGAATTGATACCACGAATATTTATGCTACCACCCTGTCCCGGACGACCGTTAGAAACAGTAACATTCATATTAGGAACAGCTCCTTGAAGTAGTTTAGACAAATTATCGGCCGAACGTCCGATTACTTGTTTATCGTCAACCACAGCAACAGCACCCGTCAAATTGATTTTTTTCTGTGTACCATATCCCACAACAACTACTTCTTCCAAAACCTTGGTATCCTCTTCCAATGTAATAATCAAAGTTTTACCATCCTCAACTTTTACCTGTTGGTCTTTATAACCAATATATGAGATATTCAACACATTAAGCTTTCCTTCTTCTCCGTTTAAAGAAAAATTTCCGTTTACATCACTCACCGTTCCTCTATTGCTTCCTTTCAGAGCAATTGTAACACCAATCAACGGTTCACCGTTCGTATCAACGACCTTACCTGTAATCTTCTTCAAATTTCCATCAGGCGCAAATCTTTTACTAGACAAAATTATGCTTTTATCAAGCACTGAATAAACAACGTCACTTCCCTTAAAAACCTCATCTAGAATTTTAAAAATATTCTGTTTATTGACATTAATAGAGACACGTTTATGTACATTAACCTGCTGACTGTTAAAGAAGAATACAAAGTCAGTCCGCGATTCTATTATTTTCAAGACGGTTTCAATCGTTTGATTATTGACTTTCAAGTCAAGGATCGCATTTTGCGCATAAGTATTTGTCGCACGAATGCATCCTATCGAAACACATAGCATAATAATTAATAATCTCATAGGCAATGGAATTCCTTTTAAAGTTGCTTTCAGTAGCCTTTTAATCCCAAGAATTTGGATACTACAATGTTTTTGCATAAATTTGTTGTGATTTAAATTAAAAATAAAGTTAACTACACTTGTCGGCAAACAAGTAAGGCTAAATGATTTTTTATATGGGAAGAATAGTGCTATATTTTTCCCATATTTTTTGTTTAAGGAGGGAGTGTTTTCATAGTTCTTTTTTGTTTAATAAATTTCTATTATTGTTTTCTCTTTCACAACACCGTTGTCCAATGCCGATTCAAGATATCTGTATCTCACCCCTGAAGCTATTTTGAAGTGTTCCAAGATCTTATCCAGACGTTGATTAATAAAAGTACCTGTAAAGCAATATTTCTTTAATAATGGATTAACAATACGGAACTCTACGTCAAAACGCTTGCTCAAAGTTCTTAAAGCATCTTCAAGAGGAGTATCTCGATAAATGATCCTTCCACTTTTCCAAGCAATATCAGATTCAACAAAAGTAGTTGTACACAAAAGTTTCTCATCCAATAAATTATAAATCACCTTCTGTCCGGGTTGCATACTATAAGTAACCTCCCTGCCTTTCTGCTGACAATGGAATTTTACTCTACCTGTCACCAAAGTAGCAGCTACAAACTTATCATCCGGATAAGCATCCACGTTAAATTCAGTACCTAAAACCTCTAATTCAATCCCCTTTCCTACATCGACTAAGAATTTCCGTCCATTATCCTTTTGTACTGAAAAATAAGCTTCTCCGAGCAATTCAACCTTTCGATATTCTCCTTCAAAAGACACTGGATATTTTAGATAAGAAGCAGAATTCAGCCATACCCAAGTACCATCCGGTAACTCCACTTTTGTCATCATCCCCGGATTAGACCGAATTTCGACATAACGATCATAATTTTTATCTTGATTAAATACAAAATAGAAGAAAGATAAGAATAAAGGAATAAATAACACAGCTGCTGCTCTTATCCCCCATTCCCACCAGTTTATTTTCTTCCTTTTTGACAATCTCTTATCCAGCTTCACCAATGCCTGTTTAGGATCTATCTGCTTCACGGTATCTATTATATCTGTTACGTGGTGTATGTAACAAATCTGTTTAGCTATTTTTCTGTTCTCTTCAGAGAGGGAAATCCAATTTTCTACCTCTTCTTTTTCTTTCTCTCCTAGTGTACCGGAAAAATAAAGGAGTAAAAGAGCCTCATCTATATTTTCATGTAATTCCATCATCTTTTATGTTCATTTTATTAAGAAGACGGAATACTTCAATTAGCCCCTAAACAAAAATGCAACTTTTTTAATTAAAAGCTGCATTTTTATTTTAAGACTCAAAAACGAATCGGCTATCCTTAGAGAAAATAAGGGAATATGATTGTAATCAACGGTAAATAGTCTTTTAGTTCTACACGTAAAAGTCTCAATGCTTGCTGGATACGATACTCCACTAATTTTATGGAAACGTTTAATTCTTTCGCAATCTCTTTATATGTTTTATCTTGATAACGGCTCATCTCAAAAGTTATACGATAGGAGTCCGGCAATCGCATCACGGCCTTTTCTATTTTCGCCATCAATTCCTCCACTACATAAAAATCAGGATCTTCAAAACTTGTCTGCATTTCTTTAGCAAACATATGCTCATAACAACGTCTTTTTGTCTGATTCTTACTTATTAAATCCAAGCATCTGTTTCTGACCGCCATAAACAAATAACTTCGCAAAGAAGTTTCTATGATCTGGAATTCTCTGTTTTCCCATAGCCATGTCATGATATCCAAAACAACTTCTTCAGCATCTTCTATAGGAATATAGTACTTCCCGAAGGCACATAGTATGGAATAATACTTCAAAAATAAAGTATCAAAAGCCTTTCTATCTCCTTTTCTAAAAAGAGAATAAAGCTCAATATCTTCATCTATCATACGATTTGTCTCCTTATTCACTTTACAAATTTATATATTTAAAAATCCCTAAACAAACAATTGCATCTTTTTTAATAGACAATAAAAAAAGTCAGCACAAAATGAAGCAATAAAGAAACAACTTTGTTACATATACCCACATATATCCTGATTATATCACTATCCCTTTCTAAAGTATTTTCACTTTTATGCAAAAAAACTTTGGTTTTATGCATCTTTTTTCCAAAATAATGCATACTTTTGCGCCATTCTTAGAATAATTATACAATGAAGAAGAAAGCAAATCGGTTAGACGCCATCAAAATGATTATCTCGAGCAAGGAGGTCGGTTCGCAGGAAGAACTGCTGCAAGAGCTGAACCGCGAAGGCTTCGAACTGACACAGGCCACCCTTTCCCGCGACTTGAAACAATTGAAAGTAGCCAAGGCTGCCAGTATGAATGGAAAGTACGTATATGTACTGCCGAACAACATTATGTATAAACGTTCTACCGACCAGAGTGCCGGTGAAATGTTACGCAACAACGGATTTATCTCTTTGCAGTTTTCCGGTAACATCGCCGTTATCCGCACCCGTCCCGGTTATGCCAGCAGCATGGCTTATGACATCGACAACAATGAATTCAGTGAAATTCTGGGAACCATTGCCGGTGACGATACGATCATGTTGGTGTTGCGTGAAGGAGTTGCAACCAGTAAAATACGTCAGCTTTTGTCACTCATCATTCCCAATATCGAATAATTATACCTATTATTATATAATAAAGAAATGGACACTCAACAAATAGATGTTATGGTAGCCGACGCCTCACATGAGGTTTACGTTGACACTATTTTGGAAACTATCAGAAATGCTGCCGCCGTACGAGGAACAGGAATTGCGGAACGCACACACGAATACGTAGCGACAAAGATGAAAGAAGGTAAGGCGATTATTGCTCTTTGTGGCGATACTTTTGCCGGATTCACCTACATCGAATCATGGGGAAACAAGCAATATGTGGCTACTTCCGGTCTGATCGTTCATCCCGATTTCCGTGGGTTAGGACTGGCAAAACGCATCAAACAGGCTTCTTTCCAACTGGCACGTCTCCGATGGCCGAAAGCAAAAATATTCAGTCTGACCTCCGGAGCAGCTGTCATGAAGATGAACACCGAACTGGGTTATGTGCCTGTCACCTTCAACGAACTGACAGACGACGAAGCTTTCTGGAAAGGATGCGAAGGATGTATCAACCATGATATCCTGGTAGCGAAAAACCGCAAGTTCTGCATCTGTACAGCCATGCTATACGATCCGACAGAGCCGCGGAACATCAAAAAAGAACAAGAAAGAAATAACATTTAAAAGATACAGCACTATGGAAGAAAAGAAGAAAAAAGTAGTGGTGGCATTCAGCGGCGGACTGGACACATCGTTCACCGTCATGTACCTCGCCAAAGAAAAAGGTTACGAAGTATATGCAGCTTGTGCCAATACGGGTGGTTTCAGTGAAGAACAACTGAAAACAAACGAAGAAAATGCTTATAAACTGGGAGCTACGAAATATGTAACAATAGACGTTACCCAGGAATACTACGAAAAGAGCCTGAAATACATGGTTTTCGGAAATGTGCTGCGTAATGGTACTTATCCTATTTCGGTTAGTTCCGAACGTATTTTCCAGGCATTGGCTATCGCACGCTATGCTAACGAAATTGGTGCAGACGCCATTGCACATGGTTCTACCGGCGCAGGTAACGACCAGATTCGTTTCGATATGACTTTCCTCGTACTGGCTCCCAATGTGGAAATCATCACATTAACCCGTGATATGGCATTGAGCCGTCAGGAAGAAATCGACTATCTGAACAAGCATGGTTTCAGTGCAGACTTCGCCAAACTGAAATACTCTTATAACGTAGGCTTATGGGGTACTTCTATCTGTGGTGGCGAAATCCTCGACTCCGCGCAAGGACTCCCGGAAACAGCTTACCTCAAGCACGTTGAAAAAGAAGGTAGCGAACAGCTCCGCCTGACTTTCGAAAAAGGGGAACTGAAAGCTGTCAACGACGAGAAGTTTGACGACCCGATCAAAGCCATCCAGAAAGTGGAAGAGATTGGCGCAGCATACGGTATCGGCCGTGATATGCACGTAGGCGATACAATTATCGGTATCAAAGGCCGTGTAGGATTCGAAGCAGCCGCCCCGATGTTGATTATCGGCGCTCACCGTTTCCTTGAGAAATATACATTAAGCAAATGGCAACAATATTGGAAGGATCAAGTAGCTAACTGGTACGGTATGTTCCTCCACGAAAGTCAATACCTGGAGCCGGTGATGCGTGACATCGAAGCCATGTTGCAGGAAAGCCAGCGCAACGTAAACGGTACAGCTATCCTCGAGCTTCGCCCTCTTTCCTTCTCTACCGTAGGTGTAGAATCGGAAGATGATCTGGTGAAGACTAAATTCGGAGAATACGGTGAAATGCAGAAAGGCTGGACAGCCGAAGACGCAAAAGGCTTTATCAAAGTGACTTCTACTCCGCTACGTGTTTACTATAATAACCACAAAGACGAAGAGATATGATTAAAGCAGGAATCATTGGTGGCGCAGGATATACTGCAGGCGAGTTAATCCGTCTGCTGCTCAACCATCCGGAAACTGAAATCGTATTTATCAACAGCAGCAGTAATGCCGGAAACAGAATTACCGACGTACACGAAGGCTTGTATGGAGAAACGGATTTAACGTTCACCGACCAGTTACCTCTGGACGAAATCGACGTTCTTTTCTTCTGTACCGCCCACGGAGATACAAAGAAATTCATGGAAAGTCACAACATACCGGAAAACCTGAAGATTATCGACCTCTCCATGGACTACCGTATCAAAAGTGACGACCACGACTTTATCTACGGTCTGCCAGAACTGAACCGTCGCGCCACTTGTACGGCGAAGCACGTAGCCAACCCCGGCTGTTTTGCAACCTGCATCCAGCTTGGTTTGCTTCCGCTTGCCAAGAATCTGATGCTGACAGATGATGTAATGGTAAATGCTATTACAGGAAGTACGGGAGCCGGAGTGAAACCGGGTGCTACCAGTCATTTCAGTTGGAGAAACAACAATATGAGTGTGTACAAAGCATTCGACCACCAACACGTTCCGGAAATCAAGCAATCGCTGAAACAGTTGCAAAACAGCTTCGATTCGGACATCGACTTTATTCCGTACCGTGGAGATTTCGCTCGTGGTATCTTCGCGACGCTGGTAGTCAAGACCAAAGTAGCGCTGGAAGAAATCGTTCGTATGTATGAGGAATATTATGCAAAAGACTCCTTTGTACACATCGTAGACAAGAATATTGACTTGAAACAAGTCGTTAATACTAATAAGTGCCTGATACATCTGGAAAAACATGGTGATAAGCTATTGATTATCTCTTGTATCGACAATTTGCTGAAAGGCGCCAGTGGACAAGCCGTTCATAATATGAACCTGATGTTCAATCTGGAAGAAACCGTAGGACTACGTTTGAAGCCTTCAGCTTTTTAAAAACAGAAGAATTATGAATTTATTCGACGTATATCCTTTATACAATATCAACATTGTCAAAGGTGATGGCTGTAAAGTATGGGATAAAAACGGAACGGAATATCTGGACCTCTACGGAGGTCATGCCGTTATCTCTATCGGACATGCACACCCTCACTATACAGCAATGATAAGTAACCAGGTGGCTAAACTTGGTTTCTACTCAAACTCCGTCATCAATAAGCTCCAACAAGAGGTAGCCGAACGACTGGGCAAGATTTCCGGTTACGAAGACTACAGCCTGTTCCTGATTAACAGTGGAGCCGAAGCGAACGAAAACGCCTTGAAGCTGGCTTCCTTCTATAACGGACGTACCAAAATCGTATCTTTCAATAAGGCATTTCACGGACGGACGTCTCTGGCGGTAGAAGCGACTCACAATCCCTCCATTATCGCCCCTATCAACAATAACGGTCATGTCACCTATCTCCCGCTCAACGATATGGAAGCGATGAAACAGGAACTGTCTAAAGGAGACACATGCGCTGTTATCATTGAAGGAATACAAGGGGTAGGCGGTATCAAGGTACCGACCACCGAATTTATGCAGGAACTCCGCAAAGCTTGCAGCGAAACAGGAACGATCCTGATTCTCGATGAAATTCAGAGCGGATACGGACGTAGCGGTAAATTCTTCGCCCATCAATATAATGACATCAAGCCGGACCTCATCACTGTAGCCAAAGGTATCGGCAACGGTTTCCCGATGGCAGGTGTCCTGATCAGCCCGATGTTTAAACCGGTATATGGTCAATTGGGAACTACCTTTGGCGGAAACCATCTGGCATGCTCGGCAGCACTCGCTGTGATGGACGTCATTGAGCAAGAAAATCTGATAGAAAACGCGAAGGTAGTAGGTAACTACTTACTGGAAGAACTGAAGAAATTCCCGCAAATAAAAGAGGTACGCGGACGCGGACTCATGATCGGACTCGAATTCGAAGAACCCATCAAAGAACTACGCAGCCGCCTCATCTATGACGAGCATGTATTTACCGGAGCAAGCGGTACGAATGTACTTCGCCTGTTACCTCCTCTCTGTCTTACTATGGAGGAAGCAGAAGACTTCCTTGCCCGGTTCAAGAAAGTACTCTAATCGCTCATTTGATTAATAAACAGCCAACGATAAAAGCAGCCTTTATTAGAAATTTATTTCTTATTCCGGCTGCTTTTTGTTTTTTCGTAATTAACTGTTACCTTTGCCTTTAACAACTCATTAAAAATAAGCGTATATGAAAATAGCCATTATCGGTGCAGGAAACATGGGCGGCTCAATAGCCCGTGGCCTGGCAAAAGGAAGTCTGATAGACGATTCGGACATCATTGTGTCCAATCCGAGTGCCGGAAAACTAGAGAAACTGAAAAAGGAATTTCCGGGTATCTCTATCACCAACAGCAATGTGGAAGCTGCCACAGGTGCAGATATTGTCATCCTTGCTGTCAAACCGTGGTTTATGGAACCGGTGATGCGCGAATTGAAACTGAAAAGCAAACAGATACTCATCTCCGTAGCTGCCGGCATCAGTTTTGAAGAACTGGCTCATTATGTCGTAGCACCGGAAATGGCCATGTTCCGCCTGATTCCGAACACCGCTATCAGCGAACTGGAAAGTATGACGCTTGTTGCCGCCCGCAATACGAACGATGAACAAGACAAATTCATCCTCCGGTTGTTCAGCGAGATGGGAACAGTGATGCTTATTCCCGAAGATAAAATAGCGGCAGCCACCGCATTGACCTCCTGCGGTATCGCTTACGTATTGAAATACGTTCAGGCAGCCATGCAAGCCGGAATCGAAATGGGACTTCGTCCCAAAGATGCCATGCAAATGATAGCACAATCCTTAAAAGGAGCAGCCGCACTGATTCAGAACAACGACACCCACCCCAGCGTAGAAATCGACAAGGTCACCACTCCGGGCGGAATCACAATCAAGGGGATCAATGAACTGGAACACAACGGATTCACCTCCGCTATCATCAAAGCCATGAAAGCCTCCAAATAATACCATAGAATTATTAATCATAAAAATACGAACCACTTGTATGAATGAACAAATTAAACAGATCGCAGAACGCCTCCGCGGATTACGTGATGTACTGGAACTGACCGCAGAGGATATCGCCCGCGACAGCGACATCTCTGCCGAAGAATACCGACTTGCAGAAACCGGAGACTACGATATCTCTGTCAGCATGTTACAAAAAATAGCCCGCACGTATAATATAGCTCTCGACGCCCTGATGTTTGGTGAAGAGCCTAAAATGAGCAGCTACTTCGTGACCCGTGCCGGCAAAGGAGTCAGCATCGAACGTACCAAAGCTTATAAATACCAATCACTGGCTTCAGGATTCATGAACCGTACCGCCGATCCGTTCATCGTCACTGTTGAACCGAAAGCAAACGACGAACCAATCCATTATAACCAACATAACGGACAAGAATTCAACCTTGTCATCGAAGGACGTATGCTTATCAACATCGAAGGCAAAGAAATCATCCTCAACCAAGGCGACAGTATCTATTTTAACTCTAAACTTCCACATGGCATGAAAGCGCTCGATGGCAAAACAGTACGTTTTCTGGCAGTAATTATGTAATAACATCATGGTAGAAAGATTTTTATCACAGACCTCTTTCAGTTCACAAGAGGATTTTATCAAAAACTTGAAAATAAACGTCCCGGAGAATTTCAACTTCGGCTATGACGTAGTAGACGCCTGGGCTGCCGAACAACCTGACAAGAACGCTTTACTCTGGACAAATGACAAAGGCGAAAGTCGCCAATTCTCATTTGCCGACATGAAACGCTCTACGGACATGACCGCCTCTTACTTCCAGAGCCTGGGTATCGGCCGTGGCGACATGGTGATGCTGATTCTGAAACGCCGTTATGAGTTCTGGTATAGCACCATCGCTCTTCACAAACTAGGAGCAACCGTTATTCCGGCTACTCACTTGCTGACCAAGAAGGATATTATCTATCGCTGCAACGCTGCCGACATCAAAATGATCGTAGCTGCCGGCGAAGGAATCATCCTGCAACATATCAAAGATGCTCTTCCCGAATGTCCCACGGTTGAAAAGTTAGTCAGTGTCGGTCCGGAAATCCCGGAAGGCTTCGAAGATTTCCATCAGGGTATCGAAAATGCTGCTCCATTTGTACGTCCGCGCCATGCGAATACTAATGATGACATCTCTCTGATGTATTTTACCTCCGGCACTACCGGCGAACCTAAGATGGTGGCACATGACTTTACTTATCCGTTAGGTCATATCGTTACCGGTAGTTTTTGGCACAACCTGGACGAGAACAGTCTTCACCTCACCATTGCCGATACCGGCTGGGGAAAAGCGGTATGGGGAAAACTCTACGGACAATGGATTGCCGGAGCCAATATCTTCGTCTACGACCACGAGAAGTTTACCCCGGCAGCTATTCTGGAAAAAATCCAGGAATACCATGTCACCTCTCTCTGTGCGCCTCCTACCATCTTCCGGTTCTTGATTCACGAAGACCTGACAAAGTTCGACTTATCTTCACTAAAATACTGCACCATTGCCGGAGAAGCATTGAACCCCGCCGTATTTGAAACTTTCAAGAAACTGACGGGTATCAAACTGATGGAAGGTTTCGGACAAACAGAAACAACCCTTACCATCGCCACCATGCCTTGGATGGAACCGAAACCGGGAAGCATGGGGCTTCCGAATCCTCAATATGATGTAGACTTGATCGACCATGAAGGCCGCTCTGTTGAAGCGGGTGAGCAAGGACAAATTGTAATCCGCACCAGCAAAGGTAAACCTCTCGGACTTTTCAAAGAATACTACCGGGATGCGGAACGCACTCACGAAGCTTGGCACGATGGTATTTATTACACCGGCGATGTTGCCTGGAAAGACGAGGACGGCTACCTTTGGTTTGTCGGTCGCGCAGACGACGTAATCAAGAGCTCCGGTTACCGCATCGGCCCATTCGAAGTGGAAAGTGCGTTGATGACTCATCCGGCTGTTGTGGAATGTGCTATTACCGGAGTACCCGATGAGATTCGCGGTCAGGTAGTAAAAGCTACGATTGTTCTATCCAAAGACTATAAAGCACGTGCCGGAGAAGAACTGATTAAGGAATTACAGAATCATGTGAAGAAAGTGACTGCTCCTTATAAATATCCGCGTGTCATCGAGTTCGTAGAAGAGCTACCTAAGACAATCAGCGGCAAGATCCGCCGGGTGGAGATTCGCGAAAACGATAAGAAGTAAATTATAAACAACTCTAATCAATAGAAGAACGATATTACAGATGATGTAATATCGTTCTTCTCATATCTACCCAACAATAAAATTCAACAGAAATAATATGATAGTTCCTGTTTATTTAAAACTCTCTTTTTTCCAATAATTATGTCCTTCAATAATATGACTGTTATTAGCTTTATAAAAATCCTTCACAGGAGTCATCTGAAAACAATTATTAATAATAGCATTATCGACATCTTCAAAAGTAACAATCGGGTGTTGGTTTACAGGATACTTCGATCTAACATTATTCAGAACAATCTGCTTACACTTACTGAATTGCCACGGTGAACCAGTCTGCGAAGAGAAATCCACATTATCAAAACGAATATCTTCAGCAATATCAACTATAAATCCAACCTCTGCCTTCATATTAATATTTGAAAAGGACAAACCTTGTACAGGCATTTCTTCAATCCCTTTAATATAACCAATTTGCTTGATATCAGAACCTGTGATATTACTCAAATGAATGTTCCGGAAAACAGGAGTCCGTTCACTGACAGGTTCCACTTTTGATTCTTTATCATAGAACAAATCAAAGATGAAGGCATTCCGCTGAATATTCTTCATGACGATATTATCTACCCGAAGCTCTTCAACAACTCCTCCTCTCCCACGAGAAGATTTCAAGCGAATACCGGAATCCGTACCATCGAAAACACAATTAGAAATTGTCACTCTCCTTACACCGCCTGACATTTCACTACCAATAACTACCCCTCCATGACCGGAAAGCATAACACAATTAGTTATCGTTATATTTTCACATGCCTTTCCATATTTCCGTCCATCAGCATCACGCCCCGATTTAATTGTAATACAATCATCCCCTACACTAATAAAACAATCAGAAATACGCACATTCCGGCAAGAAGAAGGGTTTATTCCATCCGTATTGGGACCTTTTGGGTCTTTTGAAGGGTTATATATCGTCACTCCATGCACTGTTACATTATCACAAAAAGCCGGATTTATGGTCCAAAAAGGAGAATTGACAATTTTCACATTCTCTATCAACACATTGTTACATTCATAAAACTGAATAAAAGGAGGCCGAAACATACGACGCTCTAAAGAAGGTTTATAATAATCCGAAATTTCCAGATCTTCATTAGCCTCTTCCCACATTCGTTGTAGTTTATTCAAAGCAGGCAATTTTCCTCCGTTCTTTTTAATCAGCTCCCGTGTTTCTTTCTCCCAGCTCCACCATTTGAATCCATTACCGTCCAACGTTCCACGCCCGGTTATAGTCAAATTCTCCGCATCATGCGCATAAATCAGGGGAGACAAAGTATTCATCACTGTACCTTCCCAACGAATCTTCACAAAAGGAAGATAATCTTCAAAACGATCTGAAAAACGAAGAACAGCTCCGGACTCCACATACAAAGTTATATTACTTTTCATGTGGATAGTGGCTGTCAAATAAACACCTGCCGGGAAATAAATAGTTCCTCCACCTTCAGAAGATGCTTTTTCAATCGTTTGGTTTATTAACTCCGTACAAGATTCAATACCTCGGGGATCAGCTCCAAGCTCCTTCATATTAAAGGTACGAGACCATGCGGTTACGGCTATAACAAGTCCCACTACACAAATAAATAGACGTTTCATTTATAGTTTTCATTTAAAATTTTACCAGTTCTAATTGTCAAAACAAAAGTACGAGGTATCTTCTCTCCTTATAGGGTAATAATTGTGCTTGATAGAGGATAGACAGGTGGATTAAATATGCAAAAGCGTGCATTTTATGTTCAATCACGGTTTTATATTTCCTTTTTAATCCAGTTTTATCTATTTTTGCTCTACACATAATTTATAATATCATGAAGACACTCTATGTTTTCCTTTTATGCTTATACACCAGTCTGACTGTAGCAGCTCAACCTCTTTGCCAGATTAAACACTTCTCTGTCAATAGTGGCCTTTCGCAAGGAGTAGTAGTGAATATAATGCAAGACAAAAAAGGATTTCTTTGGTTCGCCACCTGGAATGGACTAAACAAATTTGACGGATACACATTTAAAAATTACAAAGCATTTCCGGGAGACGGCTGTACTTTAACGACTAACCGTTTCTCTTATATTACAGAAAGCAAAGACGGAGATATATGGTGCAAATCTTATGATAACCGTGCATATCTATTTGATATTCAGACAGAGAAGTTTATTGACATACTCCTTCCTATTGAATCATCCCTGCAACAGACCAACACAGTCAGCAATATCTATACCTTAAATAAAGGGATTACATGGATCACCTGCGAACAAGGTTATGCTTTCAGAATCAATGAGCAAACCTGCAAAGAAGGAAAAGATATCATTTTATACAGCAGTTTCAACCAAAATTTAAAAGGAAACAAGATATTCGACATTTACGAAGATTCCGACGGGGACGAATGGATCATGACAGATAAGGGAGTAACCATCATCGGGAAAAAACGAATCAACAGCGATTATCCGTTCAAAATGGTCAAAGAATATAATAAGAGAATATATCTTATCTCAACTTCCGGAAAAATCGCAATATATGATCCCAAGAACGGAAATATAAAATTCCAGGAGCTACCATGTCCTGTCACAGATATCTATTCCATATCTTCCATTTCCCCTTCTAATGACAAGATCGGCTTAGGAACTGACAACGGATTTATAACATACGATACAGAAAAGAAAAAATTCCAACATTTTAATATACAAACAGCCACCCAGCCATCCAATGAAGCTCATTTCTTTTATCAGGACAAAACCGGAGAAGTCTGGATCTTTGCCAATACCTCCGGTGTGATAAAGCTAAATCTGAAAACAGGAGATAAGCAGCACTTCACAGCTCCTATACAAAACCTAATCCAATATGAACGCGACAACCGGTACATGATCTTTGAAGACCATGAAGGCACACTATGGATGAGTCCTCAAAAAGGGCATTTGTGCTATTATGACCGCGACAGTAATCAACTGAAACTATACTTTGCAGATGAAAATAATCCCGCTTCCCTATTTGCCCCCTCTATTCGCTATTATTATACCGACCGGCAACAGAATGTATGGATTACCAATGACCGGGGCGTAGACAAAATATCTTTCTATCCCAATAAATACAAAATACGTCCCATAGACAATGGATTGGAAATACGTGCTTTTCTTGCCGACAAACAGAAACGTCTCTGGGTTGCTTCCAAAAAGGGAAACGTCAGAATTTACCGTCCGGATGGGACATTAGAAGGCTACCTTTCTCCACAGGGCATAATCACCCCTCAAGAGGTTACTTTCGGAAAAAGTGTGTACTGTTTTATGGAAGATAAACAAGGAAATATATGGATGGGAACCAAAAAAGACGGCCTCATCCTTCTAAAGAAGAAAAATGAGCACTCCTATCTTTTACAACAATTCGTCCATCAGCCACAAGATACATACAGTTTAAGCAACAATAGTGTCTATAGTATTATTCAGGATAGTCATGACAATATATGGATCGCATGTTATGGAGGTGGCCTCAACCTATTATCACACGCACCTGATGGTTCTACCAACTTTATCCATAGCGGCAACCGGCTGAAAAACTATCCTGTTTCTACTTCACTCAAAATAAGACATATCGCAGAAGCCCCCAACGGAGTGTTATTGATTGGCACAACCAATGGTTTACTTACATTCTCCAATAAGTTCGATCAGCCTGAAGAAATTAAGTTCTATCACAGCAACCGTATCCCTAATGTAGATTCCAGCCTTAGCAGTAATGATGTCATGCAGATATTTACTGACAGTCGAAAAAACACTTATGTAATAACATTCACCGGAGGAATCAGCCAGGTTATCTCTAAAAATCTGCTCACGGAAGATATACAATTCAAAAGTTATACAATCAAAGACGGATTAGCTTCCGATTTGGTACTTTCAATGCTCGAAGATACTCAAAAACAATTATGGGTAATCTCCGAAAACTCCATATCCAAATTCAATCCACAACAAGGAACATTTGAGAATTATGGAAGTAATTACTTTCAGAGAGAACTGAATCTCACTGAAGCAGTTCCCACACTAACCAGTCAAAAGAAAATCGTTCTCGGAACCAATCAAGGGATACTTGAAATCAACACAGAACAAATGAAAAAAAGTTCTTATGTACCTCCTATTGTATTTACCGGACTCAAAATACAAGGAAGTCAACTTCATGTAGCGCTTGATGACATAAAAGAACTGGAACTAAATCCTTCGGAACGTAATGTCACCTTTCAATTTGCAGCCATTGATTATGTAAATCCCGATGCCATCGAATACGCCTATCGTCTGCAAGGCCTGGAAGAAGAATGGAACGAAGCCGGTAATAACCGCTCTGCAACATACATAAATTTACCTGCCGGAGAATATCAACTGCAAATCCGTTCCAGCAATAGCGACGGAGTATGGACCGATAATATACGCACTCTCCCCATTCATGTTTTACCCACTTTTTGGGAAACATACTGGGCATGGTTATTCTATATTGTCATGTTCGTGTTATTCACTACCATCATTGTATACATTCTGTTCTATATCTACCGTTTGCGGCATCAGGTTGACTTGGAACAACATTTATCCAATATCAAATTACGCTTCTTCACTGATATTTCACATGAATTACGCACTCCTTTAACTTTAATATCCAGCCCTGTATCAGAAATTCTAGCGCATGAAACAATCTCTCCGACAGTTCGGGAACATCTAAATTTGGTACATAAAAACACAGAACGTATGCTTCGTCTGGTTAATCAACTACTGGATTTCCGCAAAATCCAAAATAAGAAGATGAAAGTGTTGGTAGAAAAGACAGAACTCGTATCCCAATTACAGAAGATAATGGAAAGCTTCCACCTTATAGCAAAAGAAAAGAGAATTGATTTCCAACTTCAAACTAATACAGACAAAATATACGCATGGGTAGACCGTGACAAATTTGAAAAGATATTCTTCAATCTACTTTCAAATGCCTTCAAATATACACCGAACGGGAAGAAAGTAACGGTAAATATGATAACAGGTTCGGAGCAAGTCACCATCTCTGTATCTGATGAAGGCATTGGCATTGCTCCCGAAAAGCAACAATCCCTATTTTATCGATTTGAAACACTGGCACAATACAATATCCTGCAGCCCTCATCCGGCATTGGGCTTTCACTGGTACGCGAATTAATAGAATTACATCACGGAAATATCCAAGTGAAAAGCGAGCCGGGAAGTGGAAGTGAATTCATTGTCACACTTCCTAAGGAAGAAAAAGCATTTGCAGACGATCAACAAGCCGAATTTATTTTATCCGACAGTGACAATAATTCACCGACGATACAAGCTACTGAAGAAGATTCGGATAGTACATCCTTCAAGGCAGCATACGCAGAGAATGAAAATAAAACCGACGCAGAGGATGAAAAAACTTCCATTCTTATTGTCGAAGACAACAATGAATTACGTCATTTCCTATGGAATATCCTGTCAGAGACTTACACTGTTCTCGAAGCAACAAATGGAAAAGAAGGATTAAAATATGCACAGCAGTACATTCCGGATCTGATAATCAGTGATGTTATGATGCCGGTCATGGATGGATTAGACATGGTGAAAGCAATCAAAGCCGATCATGACACCTGCCATATTCCTATTATATTACTATCAGCAAAATCTTCTTTAGATGATCGGATAGCAGGACTGGAACAAGGTATCGATGACTACATTACCAAACCATTCAGCTCTACATACTTAAAAACCAGAATCTTGTCGCTGCTCCGTCAGCGTAAACAGCTACAAGATCTATATTTATCGAAACTGTCAGAGCATACTCAAGAAGAGGATCATATAAATGGGTGGGAGCCTTCACAACCTCAAGTGACTCCATACGATGAACAATTCATGCAACAAGTAATGGCGTTTATGGAGGAACAAATGGATAATACAGATATCACCATCGACGACTTCGCCAACAAACTAATGTTAAGCCGTACGGTATTCTACCGAAAATTAAAATCCATTGTTGGGCTGACTCCGGTAGATTTCGTATGTGAAATGCGCATCAAACGAGCCGCCCAGCTAATTGAAAAAAGTGAATACAGTTTCTCCCAAATTGCTTATATGACCGGTTTCAATGACCCGAAGTACTTTAGCAGGCGCTTCAAAAAAATCATGGGAGTCACTCCTACAGAATATAAAGAAAGAAAGGGAGATGCCTCATAAGCACCTCCCCTTTCCTTACCAGTTTTCTATATTCAATTACAATACACCTTTTTTACCTTGCGTTCCATATTGATTCACGGCAGATACCTTCAAAGCATAATTCACTTCCGACACCGGAAAAGAGGTATCAGTAGTCGTCCCGAGAATCTGTTCTCCATCATATACAATATATCCGATCGCATTTTTCACAGGATTCCATTTAAGAGTGCCTTGCTGATAAACCAGACTGCGCGGACTTCCTAATTTCTCCATCATAATACGCGGATTCCAGCCATCATTACCCGGAATCATATTTTCGTACGTATATTTGTCCGCCTCCTCTTTCGTTATAGTTGCCTGACAGGTACCCGATACTTCCTTACCGGTTTGGCGGTCTTTATATTGATATTCCGTTTTGCGTTTACTTAAATCCAACACATTACCCTGTGCATCACGACTATTGTATTCGGCAAAAATCCCGGGAACCGTTCCCATATTCGTCCATCCTTCATCAGCGACAGGGATAAGCATGATGGTATTGATATACACCGTCTTCGAATTATTATGCCATGGACGCCCCAACTTCAAACGTCCGTCAGCCGCTTCACTGTTTCCATCTATAGTGCAATTACGAAAAGCATAACCATATTTAGCATCTTTATGGGAAGGAGCCACTATTACTGCTCCACTCCGTACATTATAAAGCGTACAGTTTTCCAGCAACACATCACCACCACCATAAAAATAGTCTACCGCGCCTTCTATCCAGCAATCTTTCACATAGTGCCGACTGACATCATTATTGGCAGTCATCCAAGTATCTTGAAAAGAACGGAACTTACAATTATAAAAGGAAGCACAATCTGCCTGACTATTCATAGCCAAAGCCTGCGGACCATTATCTGATAAAACTCCCCAGTCATTCACATACGAAATGTTTTCCGTATAAAAGTGGTCTCCTTTTACCACCACTACCGATCCCTCGTATTTATAAACTGGAGAGGAAGGATTATGAACCGAGTGTTCCCAATAAGCTGTTTTTCCACCTATTTCTTTACCGGTCAGTTTACTACCAACATTCAAGTTTAAATGAATAATGGTCTTATCCTTATCCTGGCCTATTAAATGTACGTATGGCTTATTCTTAGGGATAATCACCTGCTCATTATACAAACCATTCTTTATCAGAATCAACCAAGGTTTCGTCTGTCCGTCAGGTACAGCATTGATTGCTTCCTGAACCGTTTTATAATCTCCACTACCATCAACAGCTACAATAGCCTGATAAGGCGATGAGTCCGCCTGTGCATAAATCATTGCACAGGCACTCATCAATAAAATTGATAATACAATATTCTTCATGATATTCTTTATACCTAACAATTATAGGATCAATTAATACCAACGTGGATCACCAGCATTACCCGTTCCGGCGAACCCGGCTCCCGGTTTAATATGGAAATCACCGTTTAATGGATCAACGAACAAGTCATCCGAGCTTTGTTTTATTCTCGTTATTTCTTCAAACCTGTTATTGCCTTCCTGCAGGTCGGAGGTGATATAACAATTATCAGAGAAGTTCAAAATGTCATAAGCACCATTTCCACTATTCATTTTCTTTCCTTTGTTCGGACCGGAGAAAATCAAATTCCGCATTGTCGCAGATTTCGGAGAAGGCGGAGTACTTGCCGCATTATCGAAACGGAAAACTTTAGGCAATTCCTTCTTAGCATCCATAGAATTATAGAAAGTACAATTTTCCAATATCACATCACCGATTCCCCCTTTCACGTCCATCAACTGGTCACCAATATTAATCAATGTACTATTCGTTATAGAAACCTTTTCCAACTGATCGATATTTTTTCCGAAATTAATCATTCCATATCCGTCCGTACCAACTTCGGATATGACACAGTTATCAATCGTAATATCCGTCATGAACACACCACTTCCATCGCTAATACGAACAAGCGTACGTTTTATGTTCTGTATAGCACAGCCTGTGAATGAAATAGACTGGGCATAAGAACTATTTTTCCAATCCGTCATATAACTGGCCTCGCCATTTCCATTCAGGCAAACAAACTCGAATGACAGAGACTGTATCGGAGAAGCCAATGATATTTTATTAGTCACAATAAGCTGTGGACGATTATTTTCATTAGCTTCCGTACTGGTAAACAAAATATTATCCAATCCCGGAATCTTTAGTTCACTTACCTTATACACCGCCCCCGGAGTAAGTTGGACAGTTACATTGCTACATTCTTTCTCTTTCACTAAATTAGATAACAATGTACTTAAATCAATGACTCCGGTTTCCGTAGCCTCCACAAAAAGGATTTCGCTACCACCCAATCCCTGTGTCTTGAATACATACGAACCACGTAATGCATCATTATTATAAATCCGAACACGATAGGTCGCTCCATTCTCCAATTCGGAGAGTGTTTTTGAACAAGCCGCTATATCTTCCGAAGTCAAATCAATCTGTTTTTCCTCACCATATTTCGTATCCACCATTTGAGCCAACGTCAGATGAGTTACCCTGTTCGTTTCTTCCCATGTCAAGGTTGCGGAATTAGCTGTAACTTCCACTCCGGTAAATAATTGCTCATCCGGAGTTTTAAATGCTACACTGACATAAGTGCTTGCCTTTCCCTGCGCATCTTCTCCTTTCATACGAACAGAATATTGCGTAGAACCGTTGAACTCCTGAAACAAAGTACGATATTCCACCCTCATAGGCGTATTACTCTCTGAAAATACAGTCAATGTATCTTTCAGAATCGTATCTGTCCTTACATAATTTTCCGCATTAAACTCCAAGCTGTCCGTATAAAACTCAAAAATATAGACTTTTGCATTCACAATCTGCGAATATCTTAATGTAACCGAAGTCGCATCGGTAGCCGACTTATCGAACGTCAACGGACGGAACAAAGCATCATAGTTCTTATTAACTGTCCAGTCATTGGCATCGTCCTCACAGGAAGACATACCCACTATCAAAGCCAATAGTACATACAGGCATGCTCCGGATAATCTATTAACTAGTCTTTTCATCTTTTCCTACCATTAATTATTTATAACCATACGAATTAGAAACATACCCTTGCGTCTTATTGACATCCTCATAATAAATAGCGAATACATGGCGATAATTACACACTCCATTACCAACAGAATATTTACGGAACTCCGCTTCGGCTTCACCGCCCCAGTTCAGCCTGCCAAACAAATTCGAATAGTCGTAAGACGCATTCAGCCCTGTACCGCAAACCAATATTCTAGCCATTGTTTTCACATAATTAGTATTCAGGGTTGCATTTATATCACCATCCTTATTCAATGTCACCTGCATACTGATCCAGTTGCACTCATACTGTCCTTTTGATGTAGAAGCAGTACCGGTTCCCATATCCTCATTGAAGTTAACAGACGACATATCAATGTATTCCGGATTATCAGAGTCTTCATATTTATAATAGATTTTTCTCGGTATTTCATCCACTTGATAAGTCTTCCCGAAAATAGTCACCGGCTTGTAGTCATACAACATACAAAGACCTATTTTCATCTCTTCTATTTTCTCCGCCAACAATCCCCAACGTGTCAAATCCTGACGACGAATAGATTCACAACCAAACTCCCATGCCCGTTCATTGACAATAGCCGTGAAGAAATCCGCGTCATACTGCGTGATTTCGGGAGCACCAGTACCAAATGCTCTTTCACGAACCTTTTCCAAAGCCTGTCGGGGAGACATACCGGCAATCGGACTAACTGCATCCGGCCCTGTCAATACATTTTGAGCCTCCGCAAACATCAGGTAAATATCTGAATACCGCATCAAAATCCAGTTGATACCAGTAGCAATACGTGAATTAGCTTTCGGGAAACGGACTTTCATATAATTATCAGTCATCCAATACCAACGCCATTTACCACAAGCCACTCCTAATGGATTACAGCGAATAACTTCCTTATTTTTTCCATTCTCATTGATATATTCCTGGAAAACACAAGTAACATCCCGACGGGTGTCTGCCGGATCAAATGAATAAAAATAGTAAGCAGTAGTAGCCGCATATCCTGCCCCTCCCATACCTTGGGTGGTATTAAAAACCCCTCTGTTCAGGTTGTATCCCATCGTGGCCCCCACATCTCCATTCTGTCCTTCACCAAAAGCGACTTCAAACAGGTTTTCATTATACTTGTTGTATTCCAGATGATTGACAGTAGACCAAATATTCTCATAACTGGGATCAAGCTCATGAGGATTATCAGTCGCTCCCAAAATCTCCGCACACTGTTTGGCAGCCAGCTCATAATAATCTTTCCAATTCTTAGGGCGACCGACGAAATATCCGTTCATTTCCGGAATGGTCGGATGATGTTCCACATCCAAGTCCGGAAACTGATTTCCATCCCGTACAGACCATCCTCCAGCAAATAGCGCTACCTTTGCCAGCAGTCCTTTGGCAAAACCTTTATTCATGCGTTCTACCGTATATGATTCTTCTCCCATCCAAGGCAGATATTCAATTGCCTCTTTCAAATCCTCTATGATATAATTATAAACAATATCACGATCCACTTTTCCTATATAGACATTTCCCAATCCGCTTTCAGACGCATGCTCTTTATATGGCACATCTCCCCAATAACGGATCAATTCAAAATAGCCTAACGCTTTTAGTGCTAATGCCTCTCCTAAATATCTACGCATGGCAGCCTTGTCCGAAGTAGATTGCATCAACGGTGACCGACGTATACCATCTACGATAGTAGTGGCGGATTCTGCCAGATAATAAAGTTTGTCCCATCTGGTATTCCGGTTATAATTATCGTCATAAAAATTGCCAGCACCTTCATCACGAAGTGTCGAATTATAGTTTTCCGTAGAAAACGCACCCGAGCCAACCTCCACGTCAGAAGCTCCCTGCCAGTTGACACACAGTTTCTGACCATATATATAGGTGTCCGTCATTGTCGCATATACACCCATCAAGGCTGCTTCCGTCAGAGCTGTCGATTTAAACAGATTCTCATCACTTGGAATAGAAGGACTTTCGGTATCCAAAAAATTATCCATACACGAAGTGCATAACACAGAGGAGGATAAAACCGCTAAAAATAGTTTCTGTATTTTCATTTTTCAAGTATTAAAAAGTAACATTAAGACCGAATACATAAGAATGTGCTTTCGGATATGCAGAATAATCCACACCCGGAGTCAAAGGGGTAGAACGTTGTGTGCTCACTTCAGGATCCTGTCCGGAATAAGCTGTCCAGCAAAACAGGTTATTGGCCGTAGCATACACGCGCAGGTTCTTGACTCCTAGCTTACGAGTCACAGTAACCGGAAGCGTATACCCTAACGTCAGGTTACTACAACGCAAAAAAGAGCCGTCTTCAATCGCCCAGTCCGTCACAAGCGTACGTCCCATCATAGGCATCCAGATAGAGGCTTTGGAATTGATTTCAACAAAGCGTTCCGGATTGGCGTCATTACCATACATTACATTGGCACCCGTTTCCGGATCAATAATCGACCAACGGTTTTCCAAACTCATAAAATCTCTGATATTATTATATTTACGATTCGTATGAGTGGATGCCATAATCTTATTGGCATTATATACTTTATTGCCATATGACCAGTTGAACATTGCCGCCAAGTCAAACCCTCTCCATGCAGCATTCAGCCCGAATCCGCCAATATGCTTTGGCTGTACACTACCGATCACTTTACGGTCATTATCCGCATCGATCACACCGTCATTATTCTGATCCTTCAGTTTGATAAAGCCAGGACCAAAGTTAGGCAGGTCATTAGAGAACAAAGCCCTGTCGTCTACTACCCCTTCATTCAGTATCCATTTTTTCGTATTCTCATCAAACGTAAAGTCGTCTACAGAATAAAAGCCCTCTACTTCGAAACCATAAATCTGTCCTACCGCCTGACCTACAATAGCACGAAAATCATCAGAGCCGATATCCGGTCGCCAGTTGGATTGCGCACTCAATACGGTTGCCGTTCCATCCAGTTTATTCACTATATTTTTATTGAATGATATATTGAAGTTAGCGCCCAGATAGAAATCTTTACTATTGATAATCGTTCCGCTAAGCGTAAGTTCAACTCCCCTGTTCGTACTGCGGCCTACATTCTGATACTGATATTCATATCCCGAATTTGAAGGAAGATCCATGCGTAAGATTAAATCTTTCGTTATATCATTATAGAAGTCAACCGTCACATTCAAACGGCTATTAAAGAGGCTGGCATCTATTCCCACATTAGAGGATAACTTCGTCTCCCAAGTCAGATTCTCGTTCCGCAAGGTGTTCTGCAATTTCAGGGCACTCTGTACTGTTTCATTCAGATAATATTGCCTATTGGCAGAAGATTCCATTTTATAATCCTGTCTCCAGTATGAATTGACACGCGCATTACCAACTGACCCGTAACTCACACGAAGTTTCAGATTATCCAGCCAGTCTTCCGTCTGCTTCATAAATTTTTCCTGGGAAATGCGCCATGCCAATGCCATACCCGGGAAAAATCCCCAACGATTTTCAGGAGCGAACACATTCGTTCCGTCGGCACGGGCTGTAAAAGTGAACATGTACCGGTCTTTGAAAGCATAGTTTAAACGACCGAAGTAAGATGCCGTACGAGAAGGTTCACCAAGAGTGGTATACGTTGGTTGGGATTCTCCATAGTTCCACATAGCCAACACTTCGCTCGCCGTAAAATCCATAGGATAATATTTGGATGAGGCAATCATCTGATTTCTGTAATTACTCACCATTTCATGTCCGGCCATCAGATCAAGACGGTGATTCTTTTTCAGAGAGAACCGGTAACTCAATATGTTCTGCAAGTTCCATCGTGCACCTTTCTCATCCGTACGTTTGGCTACGGGCTGACCGGCATTGGAGCTCGACTCTCCGGTTTTCTTTAACCAGACATTATCGGTATAATTATAAGTGTAGGCGTAACTACCTTTCAGCTGATAAGTCAATCCTTTAACAATTTCCCAGTTAAAGCCGGCATTATAAGTCATAGAAAACTGGTTTTGCTTCTTATACTCATTCACCGTATTATATACAGGATCATTCAATGATGATAACAATGCATCATCCGAGTAATCAATTTCACCCCCCAAAGCATCTCCCGCATCTATACTTGCAAGGCTGTTGATTGGCGAGAAAAGAACGGCATCTCTCAATTTACCTCCATTGGTACCCGCACCGTCAATCACCATTCTAGTCAAACGGCTGGAAAACTCAAACTTCAATTTGTTACTCAACTTTTTATCCATCTTCACACTCAAGTTATCCCTCACATAATTGGAGTTGAGCATAATGTACTTCTCATCATCCCGCGTATAACTCAAATTATAACGCAATGTGGCATCCGTTCCTCCTGTTATACCAACGTTATAGCTTTGTTTGAATCCGGTGTTTCCATATACTTTATCCTGCCAGTTCGTGCCTTCTACCGAACGATAAATATTGCGGTCGTCCCAACGTCCATACATCGAATTAATGCTACTGGTCAGAGAGGTGCCCGGATCAAGTTCTTTCTGATAACAGTAGTATTCGTAAGGTGAAAGTACCCCCGTCAGATTATACACATTACTGACACCCCAGTGAGCATTGAATGAGATTTCTGTTTTTCCCGCCTTACCGCTTTTTGTAGTAACAAGAATAACGCCGTTCGCACCTTTAGCTCCATAGATGGCGGTAGAAGAAGCATCTTTCAAAACATCAATGCTTTGAATATCACCGGGAGGAATATCATTGATATTACTCACCTGAAAACCGTCAACAATATATAACGGTGAATTGTCCTGGGTAATAGAACCACCACCACGTACTGTAATCTGGATTGTTGCATCGGGCGATCCATCAGTAGCCACTACATTCACACCTGCCAGTTTTCCTGTAATAGCCGCAGCCGCAGAAGTTATCGGAATATCCTTCAAAACCTTCTCACTCACTGAAGAAATCGCACCGGTCAAATCTCCGCGGCGTGAGGTTCCGTACCCTACCACTACCACTTCGTCCAAAGTCTGATTGTCTTCTTCCAACACAACTTTCAGATGTTTGCCCGGTTTCACAGTCGCAACAACTGATTTCATTCCTACAAAACTAATTTCCAACTTTGTTGCATCTTCGGGAACAGACAAAGTGAAATTTCCATCCAAGTCGGTAATTGTACCGACGGAAGACTTTTTCAACACCTTCACACTAGCACCAATAATAGCATCGCCGTTGGTATCCACCACCGTTCCTTTCACAGATACCTTCTGTGCATATACTGTTGTCGCCGTTATAAAGCACAAGAGCAAGCAACATATATACGCAAAGCATCTTCTCAAAAATAAATGTCTTTGTACATCCATAGTATTATCTTGATTAATTTGTTTCATTTTTGATGTTACAAAAGTCACACTTTTACATCTGTTTTCCACTCATTATTTATGCAAAAGCGTGGACTTTTTATATAGAATGTCTTATTTTACTGTAACAATAATCACCTCTCCTTCGCGTGTATCCACATCATACAAATAAGTATCACGTAATGCCACTCCTTTTAAAGGCGCTTTTTCACTAATCATCGGGCGTGAGATTTGCTGTACTTTAAATAATGCGTTCGGATTCGCTTCCTCTTCCTTCTTCTGTTTCAACAATGCTCCTTCAGCAGCCAATTTCCAGTAAGAGCGCAGGCGCAGATTACCTCCGGTTTCCGAACGTAACACAGCTTTTACCAGCTTACCGTCCTTCCAGATCAATTCATCAATCAAAAAACCTCCCCGGGCACGCAACCCTTTCACTGTCCCGCTCTTCCATTCCGAAGGCAACGAAGGCAACAGATGAATCGCACCATCATGACTTTGCACCAGCATTTCGGCAATACCAGCCGTGCAACCGAAGTTACCATCTATTTGGAAAGGTGGATGCGCGTCGAATAAATTAGGATACGTTCCGCCTCCCTGTCCTTTTTGTATTTCAGGGCTGACATAAGTCAGCTGATTCTTTATCAACTGATAAGCATGGTCCCCGTCAAGCATACGGGCCCAGAAACAAACTTTCCATCCCATTGACCAACCGGTAGAAGGATCTCCCCGTTGTATCAATGTGTTTTTTGCCGCTTCAAAGAGTACCGGAGAACGATAAGGAGAAATCTGATAACCGGGATATAGCCCCCAAAGATGAGAGATGTGCCGGTGACGATCATTAGGATGATCCCAGTCTTCAAACCATTCCTGCAATTGTCCGTACTGCCCTACCTGCATCGGAGGCAACTGCCGGCGCATATTCTTCAATGTATCACAAAAATCAGTATCTGCGTTCAGCACTTTGGCAGCTTCGCATGTATTTGAAAATAAATCAAAAACCAACTGATTATCCATTGTGATTCCTGCAAAAAGATTACTTTTCTTCTTTATCCAGCGCGGAGAATTCTCGGGTGAGTTGGAAGGAGTGACAACCAGATAACCCGTGTTCGGGTCGCGTACCAGAAAGTCGACAAAGAATTCCGAAGCACTTTTCATCATCGGATATACTTCCTCCAAATACTTCTTATCACCGGAAAACAAATAACGGTCCCATAAATGCTGGCAAAGCCATGCATTAGCCACAGGCCATGTCCCACAATAAGGACGGTCCACCGCACCCGTCATACGCCACAAATCCGTATTATGATGCAACACCCAGCCACGACAACCATACATTCGACTGGCAGCTTCACGCCCATTCTCGCTCAATTCACGTACCATCTGGATGAATGGTTTATGAAGTTCGGCCAAGTTAGTGATTTCCGCCGGCCAGTAATTCATTTCAGCATTAATATTCGTTGTATAATTGCAGCTCCAGGGAGGTCCCGGGTTATGATTCCATTTGCCCTGCAAGTTGGCGGGCTGGCATCCGGGCTGTGAAGATGAAATCAATAAGTAACGTCCATACTGGAAATACAATGCTATCAATGCCGGATCATAGGATGAAGAAAATTCCTTGATACGTACATCCATCGGCTTATTGGCTTGGGAAGTTTCACCCAAATCCAAAGTTACACGATTGAATTGTTTCTGATAAGCAGCAATATGAGCGGCTTTCGCTTTACTATAATCTTTCGCTGCATTTTTCAAATAAGCTTTATTCCGTTGATACGGATCGCCCGATATATCTTTATAGTTGACAAAGTTAGTCGCCATCGAGATATACAATGTAAGTTCACTGGCTCCTTGAACGCTAAGCAACGTGTCATTGGCAGTTATCACTTTCCCACCTTTATGTTTCACATCCAAATCGGCACAATAGTGCACTTTACCCGGAAAATAACGGCTGCCATGTGTAATACCTTCCAGCCGCAAACCTTTCTTTCCATAAATACTACGTTTCGGATCTCTCATCGGGGTATTAAAAAACAGTTCGCAATTGATTGTTCCCGGTTTGGATGCTTTGATATGCCTGATAACCAGTTGATCGGTAAATGATGCAAATGTTTCTTCGGTAAATTCCACTCCGTCTACTTCGTAGCGAGCCACAGCTACTGCATTGCTTATATCCAGATCACGATAGTAATTATTTACCTTTTTGTGATCTTGATAACGGATATTCAGACGACCCACTGTCTGGTAAGGCATTTCATTCCCCACTTGTGAAAGAATCTTCGTTGCCGCCATGTTCTGCGCTTCTTCGTACTTTCCTTCAAAAATCAACCGGCGCATTTCCGGCAAAGCCGTTTTTGCTTCTTCATTATAGTTCTGGTAAGGAGAGCCCGCCGACACTGTTTCTTCGTTCAACTGTATTTGTTCCAGTTGAGGGTCACCGAACACCATTGCTGCAATCCGTCCATTACCAACCGGGAGTGCTTCTTCCCAATAAGAAGCGGGTTTGTCATACCATATTCTATAGATGTTTTGTCCTTCCACATTCCCCAACAGAGAAGAAAAAGCCAACATACAACTGAATACTTTACTTATCATTTTCATATTTTAAAGTTTTAATTGTCATCACTCTTTTGAAGGTTCACTCAAAGACCCATACTCACTAACGGCCTTCACCTGATATGTCTTTCCTTCCTCAACATTACAAGACGTTTCCTTGGTTATTTGTACAGTTTCATCGTTCGCAATTACCAAATAACAAATTGCATATTTTGAAGCATCCCAACTTAATATTCCGTTTTCTCTTTTCAGATTTTCCGGTGCGGATATTTGTTCCATATATTTCTTCGGGTCCCAATTATCGCCCTCACGAACAACGTTTTCATACGTATACCGAGCTGCTTCACCTGCCGTAAGGACAGCCTGACAAATGCCTGTCACCGGATTCTCTTGTTCATCCTGATAGGTATATTGCGTTTTACGCTGGCTTAAATCTACAGCATTCCCCTCCTTATCCTTACTGTTATATTCAGCAAACATCTGAGGAATAGCTCCCATATCCGTCCATCCTTCCGGAGCTATCTTTATATTAAAAATCGTATTGAGATATACAGCTATCGGAGAATTATGCCAGGGACGCCCCAACTTGACACTTTCTGTATCAGCCAATTCATTTCCATCCACAATGCAATTATTCAACACATATCCCCAACGTGTTCCTACTTTATGAGAAGGAGCAACAATAATTGCGCCATCCCTCATATTATAAAAGGTGCAATGTTCGAGAAAGCAATTCCCGTTTCCATAGAAGTAATCAACGGCTCCTTCAATCCAGCAATTCTGTGCATACAGTCTGCCGTTATCCGATTTAGGCCCGGTCTGCCAAGTGTCTTGGTACGAGAGGAATTTGCAATTATTGAATGAGTTGCGGTCATTCTGGGTATACATTGCCAATGCCATAGGACCTTTCTGTAATTCTTTGCCATATCCGTTTACAAAAGATATATTCTCTACGTAAAAATCCGTAGCTTTCACTGATACCATAGCGGCTTCCGTTTTTCCTAAGTTCTTATAAGAGTACTTCCACACATCCGGATCAGTCGCACTGGCTTCGGTTGAGCTGTTAATTCGTAACTTGACAATTGTCTTATCCACATCCTGTCCGATGAGATGAATATACGGTTTGTCTTCAGGAATAATAATTTGTTCTTCATACGTTCCGTTCGCCACGAAAATGAGCCAGGGTTCTGTTCTTTTCGAGGGGACATTATCTATTGCTTTCTGTATACTGGTATAGTTTCCTTTTCCGTCAGGACTGACCACCGCATCAAATATGCGTGCTTCCGGTTGAGGACGTTCTCTGATTGTAAACTGAATACTGACACCTTCGAATACATTTCCCTGAAAGTCTATGACTGCACCTTTGGGGAGGCTGAACTGACAGGCCTGATTATAGTCCAAAGCAGTATAAGCGTAAGACGCTGTTTTACCTTTGAAAGTCAACTCCACTTCCTCGCCATTAAAATTCGCTTTCCCTTCTCCCGCTTTCACATACTCGTTAAAAGTAAGCAGAATCGTATTGTTTTCTTCGGCCGTTTCACCATTTGCAGGAGTTACAGACACCAAAGAAGGGGCTTCATGGTCGGGAACAAAAAAGTTATTGCTACTTTCCTTGCAACTTGTTGCCAGCAAAGCTGATAACAACAATAGTCCTTGGGACATCTTTGAAAATAAATGTGCTTTCATAAATTATTTGTTATATTCTTAATGATAGATTCTTATTCCATTATTATTTGGTCGTCCTGCCTTGAGCAGTTACTATTTCACGTTACAAAAGTATACGGAACAACATGAATACTTTCTCACTATTTGTTTGTTTGCGTGGACTTTTTTAATATCATTCAAAAGTTGCGGACTTTTTGTGCAATCTGGTGCACTATCTATGCAACCAGTTGTCTATCAAATTCTATCCACTTACATTTGTATCAGTATCACTATCATCACATTTTATAAAAAATCAGGTAAGATATGAAAAACAACAAGGTAAAATTCATTTTCGTGGCACTACTGTTTGCCACACAAGTAGAATCGTTCTCCTCCTGTTCCACATCTTCAGTCAATGAAGATAATAAAGAACAGGAGACTCCACCGGATTCTCCCTCCGTATCTCCACCAGTAGAAGAAACAGCATATGCCTTTCCCGGAGCTGAAGGAGGAGGAATGAACACTACAGGAGGAAGAGGTGGAAAGGTATATATTGTCAGATCCCTGGAAGACTCCAAAGCACCGGGTACCCTCCGGTATGCCATCGAACAAAAGGAGCCTCGTATAATTATCTTCTGTATATCCGGCACCATTTATCTAAAATCAACACTGGACATTCGGAACGGTGATGTCACGATAGCCGGCCAGACAGCTCCCGGAGACGGTATCTGCCTGGCTCACTTTCCAGTAAATGTATCGGCCGATAATGTAATTCTACGATACCTGCGTTTCCGAATGGGAGATACGGATTTACTGGGCTCTTCGGCTTCCGACGGTGCAGATGCTCTGGGAGGACGCCAGAAAAACAATATCATGATTGACCATTGTTCCATCAGTTGGAGCACTGACGAATGTGCTTCATTCTATGATAATACTAACTTTACTATGCAATGGTGTATTATTTCAGAAAGTCTCCGCTTATCGGGACATACCAAAGGCCCTCATGGATATGGCGGTATTTGGGGAGGAGTCAACGCTTCCTATCATCATAATCTGATGGCACACCATGACAGTCGCACACCACGTTTCGGTTCCGGAGTAAAATATCAAGGTCAGGAACGTACTGATATGCGTAATAATGTTATTTATAACTGGAGCGGTAACGGATGTTATGGCGGCGCAGCAATGGGTATTAACATTGTGGACAACTACTACAAACCCGGACCCGCTACGGATGCCAAAGTGGCCAACCGTGTGATGGCTATCGACATCAGCTCTTCTGATGGAGATTTTGCACCGATCAAAGGGGTATTGGGACAGTATCATATCAGCCGGAATTACTTCGAGGCAGGAAACCAACTGACAGAAGCATCCGCCGCAAAAGTGAACAAAGACAACTGGACTGGTATCCGTAACAACACCGGTCACTCTCTCGATGAACTGAAACGGGATACTCCGGTAGAAGTAGATGCGGTAACTACCCACACAGCACAAAAAGCTTACGAGCTGGTGTTGAAATATGCGGGTTGCAGTCTCAAACGAGATGATATAGATACTCGTATCGTTGAAGAGACACGCACAGGAACGGCACAATTCATCGGAAAGAACGAACACAACGGATTAGGAGATGCCCCCTGCCCGAACGGTCCTTGTGAACATTGCGACAAAGGTATCATCCATTGGAAAAGTCAGAATTATCCTAAGGGCGGACTTATCGATAGTCAGAAAGACCTAAAGCCTTCCGGAGCTGGTAGCGACTGGAGCGCATGGCCAACATTAAAATCATTGCCACAAATTACTGATTCTGACAATGACGGCATGCCTGACGAATGGGAAACCGCCAACGGATTGAACCCAAACAAATATGATGCAAACGGAAGAAATCTAAGTACTGCCTATGATAATATAGAGGTTTATATCAATAGCCTTGTAGAAACAATAACAAATACGCAAAATAAGAAATGAATGATGTGAGAGAAAACAACTCTTATTAACGCAAAAAACTGGTCAATTAATACAAATCCTGATTCAATGAATCATTTGTATACTATATATGAAACAATATTGCACCTCTATGTTGCTTTTCTCTCTTATCTTTGTCGCAGTAAAAACAAAAACACACTATAAAGATCATGATTACAAGTAGAAAGATTTCTCAAGTCAAAGTTTTTGCTGGTAGTCCTTGGGAGGTAGCCAGCGTAAAGAGTTTATTGAATGCAGCTTATATTCAAGTGTCAACGAAAGACAATGGTTTAAACAGTATTTTGATTTCTGTTCCTTGCGAATACTATACTGCGGCCATGCGTGTAATTAATAACAGAAAAGTTTCATAGGTTTTAGGTTTACATATAAATTGGAGGGTTCTTATTGTCAGCAGGAGTTTTGGCTGGATAATACGGTGACTAGCAACTCATTGCACCCTGACAATAAGCTATGACAATAGCTGACAATAAAAAGATCGTACTTTTATTGTCAGCCTGTTATTTAATAGATTAAATTCACAGCAGAATTATAGAATTCGTTTCAATCTCCTGCATATCTTTCTGATCCAGCAGTTGCTACAAATAGCGTTGTCCGACATAGAATTCTTCTCGAAGGATCGCAGTCTTTCGTATTGTTCCTCCACCATTTTCCATAAACCGTCCAGTCGCGAACTTTGGCCTCTAATTGCCATTAATTCCTGATCCCGCATATTCAAGAGTGAAGCATACAATCTGCTGGTTTTGTTTTTTTCCATGCAAAGTTGCTCTAATTCATCGATATATTCAGACGTAATTCCCAGCTTAGTCCGTTTTATGAATTGCTGGATACTATCATCATCTATGGAAACTGTATCGTTCTCATAAGACACTGTGATTTTTTTCATTTCCACCCAGAGCCAGATATACTCTTTTTCGAGTCGGTATTTCTCGGCTGCCGCTTCTATGCTAATCCATTGTGACATAGTGTTTGTTTTTAATTTGTTATACAACAAGGAATAAATAGTGCTCTGTTGATGTTGATTCAACAAACATTCGCGCTTTTTGTATTCCGGGCGGACAGGAGATTGGGGTTGGGGATTTTTAAGGGTTATGAAACCAACCGGATACAAAAAAAGCGTGAATGCTGTTGAATCATTATCCGTATTTGAGGCCTAGCAAACCCGTCCGAAAGATAATGATAACAACAGACATCCACGCTAATTGTGTATATATAACACATCTTTCATCGATATGTTGACATACGACCGTTCACGTGGAATATCTGTTGCCCCCCCTCTACGGACAGAAACTTGCTAGATTTCAAATACGAGGGATAATGCAATAATATTCCTATTTATAAATAAAAAACGCTTCTTACCTGTTTCATCACGCTGGTGAACAGAAAGCGTATGACAAAGATATGCTTTTTTTTCGAAACAAAGTGGAAATACGGAAATAAATACAGGAAGTTTTGTATTGAAAGAGAGGAAGTTCAATATTAGCAAAGAGCCTATAAGAAATATAAACTCGCTACGAAGCGAATGTCGCCCCGTTAAATGAGTAGTTAAATGAGTACTGCACATCCGGTATCTTTCACTAAAGAAGCAGGTATTGTTCTGCTAAAGTAACAGTATTGTTCCGTTAAAGCAGCAGCATTGTTCGGCTAAAGCAGCAGTATTGTTCTGCTAAAGCAGCAGTATTGTTCTGCTAAAGTACCGGTATCTTTACCTTCCCACGGCCGTGGTTACTTCTTTCCACAGCCGTGACGAATTCCTACCACGGCCGTGGGAAGATCTCGTCACGGCCGTGGCGAACTACCAATACCGGTAAGTTACAGGGAAAACGCATTATAAATCATGTAAAATAAGTTCCCATAAGAATTCATTATCCCACCCTGCTATTAATCTTTTTCTATTGATTGGTATCTCTCTTTTGTTGTTTCTTAATGTAGCCAATGCAATTTTCGCCAGTACGGAGAAGTTTAATGCTGATATATTTCT